>DASVNS010000088.1:0-20007 GCA_036383735.1 Phenylobacterium sp.
CTTGTAGCGCGAGGCCGGGTCGCCCGGCTTGATCTCGTAGGTTTCCTTCCGGTACTCGGCGCCCAACGCCAGGGTCAGCGGCGTGGCCATGCCGACGTCGTATTCCTTGGAGGCGTCGATCTGGGTCGTCCACTGGGTGGAGATGAAGTCGCCGGCGTGGAAATCGGTCGGCGAGAAGCCGGGCGTCGTGGCCGTCGAGGTGTCGATGTACAGGGACCGGTTGAACGAGTCCTTGGTGTTGATGCTGATGCTGTCCTTGCCGTAGGTGGTGGCGAGGTCCCACTTCCAGCCCGTCTCCATCTCGCCGGAGATGCCGCCGGTGACCGCATAGTCGGTCTCGTACAGCACTTCGCGGGGGTTGAAGCCGAGCGGCCGCGGGATCGACCCGTCCTTGCCGACGACGAGGTTCGGCACGCGGTAATTCTCGAACGCCGAGGCGTATTTGTCGCCATAGGTGCCGAAGGCGTAGAGCTCGACCGAGCCCAGCGTATAGCCGAAGTTGAACGAGCCCACGTTCAGCCGGTATTCGGCGTCGCCCGCGACCCGGTTGATGTACGGGAAGTCCGACAGGCCGGCGACCTGCGGATAGCGGCTGAGCCGGGATGTCGAGTTGATATTGAACGGCGTGTTCAGCACGCGCGGGTCGACGTCGCCGCGGAAGGTGTAGTCGTGGTAGCGGCTCTCGAAGCTGAGGTTCAGGAACGCGTTCTCAATCGGCGCGAAGCCGACGTTCAGCGTGATGTCGGCCGTCTCGCCCCCGCCGCTCATGTACTTGCCCGCCGAGGCTACGGCCGAGCCGCCGGAATCGGCGTCTTTCAGGATGATGTTGATGACGCCGGCGATGGCGTCGGTGCCGTACTGGGCCGCGGCGCCTTCCTGCAGCACTTCGATGTGGCTGACCGAGCCCAGGCTGATGAAGTTGAGGTCTGCCGAGGCCCCGCCCTGGAACGGGCCACCCAGGACCGCGAGATTGGCGGTGCCGTGGCGCCGCTTGCCGTTCACCAGCACCAGCGCGTGGTTGGGCGACAGCCCGCGCAGCTTGGCCGAAAGCGTCAGGTTGGCGGTGTCGCCGCCGATCGCCTGTGCGTTGAACGACGGCACGTTCTGGGCGATCGCCTGGATCAGGTCGGTCTGGCCCACGCGGGAAAGTGCGGTCGAATCCAGCACCGTGATGGGTGCGGGGCTGTCGACCGCCCGCAATCCGGTGGTGCGTGTTCCGGTGACGATCACGGCGTCCAACTCCGCCAGATCGGCCTTGCCTTCAGCTTCGGCGGCCTGGACGACCCCCGCCATGGCCATGCCCAGCACCAGGGCGCTCGCGCCCGCAAACATTCTTCTCATCAAAAGGACCCCCTCGTTTTTCGATGTGGGCCCTTCTCGGCGCTATCCCCGCTTACTTACGGCTGCCCTTGAACATCGGCGCCGTTTGTCGATGGGCGTCAGGACTATGTGCGAGCTCTCTTGAGTCAATGCGGGCCGCCAGAGCCCCGGGGGAGCCGCGATCTCCTGATGAAAATATGCGCGGCGGCGCACCATCGTGAAGCACGGCTTTCAGATGGACGGTCGCACAGGGTTGCCGATGCCGATGGGGGCGGCTGGGGAAATCATGACTGCGCCATTTGCTGAATTGTCGCGCTAAGTCTGCCGGTTCCGCAGACAACCTTGTCGAAATCAACGTGATGCAGGGCCGCCTGCCTTGTCAGCCCCGCTCCTGCCGATGCGTCTGAGGCCGCTCGGTCGGCGAGGCGTGCGCGCCGCGTGGATCATCGGTTCGAGTCGTCGCAGGTCGCGCAAGCTAGGCCTGACGACGACCGGCGTGTCACAGTCGGTGAGAGAAGCCGCGCCGTCAGATCCGTCGCCTGAGGCTTTTTTTGAAGGGGATAAACATGCGCAAGATTCTAATGTCCGCCGCCCTGCTCACGCTGGTTGCCGGCGCCGCCCAAGCCGAGAACGTCCACGTCAATCCGGCCAACGCCTTTATCTCCCAGGCGGTCAAGGTCCCGGCCGGCTCCGAGACCCTCTACGTCAGCGGCATCACGCCGGACCCGGTGGCTGGCGCACCGGCGGCCACGCCCTTTGGCGACACCAAGACCCAGGTCATCAGCATCCTCGGCAAGATCGAGGGAATCATGAAGGCCCAAGGCTACGAACTGGGCGACAGCGTGATGATGCGCGTGCTGCTGGTCGGCGATCCCGCGAAGGGCGGCGGCATGGACTTCGCCGGGATGATGGAGGGCTACACGCAGTTCTATGGCCCGCTGAAGAACAAGCCGGCGCGTATCACCTCGCAGGTCGCCTCGCTCGTGCGACCGGGGATGTTTGCGGAGATCGAAGTGCAGGCGGCGAAGACGCCCGCCAAGTAGCCGCTGCGTCCATCTGGTTCAGGCGGGATTCGCCTGAACCAGACAACGCGAGCTCAATTCAGGTCTCGGAGCGGGATCGCCGCCAAATCGCTCACGCGCTCCCGGTCGTCTTCAGCGATCGGCGGGGACTGCACCGCGCTCGCGCAGCACGGTGTTCACCGCGGGCGCGTTCAGCGCGGTCAGGGCCTGGCCCATCGCATCGCGGTAGCAAGCGGAGTTGCGAACCGCAGCCTGGTATTCCCGAAGGCTGAAGGACGAAGCGCCGCAGACGCGCACGGCCGCGCGGTCCAGCCGGCCGGCCATAGCCTCGGCCCCAGCCTGGCTCGACAGGTCAAGACCCGCCGGGGAGACCGCAATCGAGGTGGTCAGCGTCTGGCCGGCCGCAGCCGAGGACGCAAAGGCGACGGCGAACAGCGCCGAAATGGCGAGAGCGTTCATGGGAATACTCCTTCCTGCGGGCCGATCGTCTCGCCGACCCTTGTGTCGTTGAAGCTCAGTTAGTGCGCGTCTTGGATGCGTGGAACCGCAATTCCGCTTGTTTCACGGGCAAGTGACAGAAAATAGCGCCAGTTGCGCGGAAATGGCTTTGGAGGAGTCGCCGAGGCGGGCCGTCGGCGCGAACGCGGCTTGAAATCCGGACGCCCGCTTCGGCCGGTCAGGCGCCGTAGTACTCGCGATACCAGTCCACGAAGCGGCCCACGCCTTCCTCGATGGTGGTCGAGGGCGTGTAGTCGAGGACGGCTCGGGTCTCGGCGGTGTCGGCTTCGGTGCGGGCCACGTCCCCTGCCTGCATGGGCATCAGGTTGAGCTCGGCCTTTCGGCCAAGCTTTTCCTCCAGGACTTCGATGTAGCGCATCAGCTCGATGCGGCGGCTGGCGCCAAGGTTCAGGACGCGCCAGGGCGCGGCGCTGGTGGCGGGATCGGGGGCTTCGCTGTTCCAGGCCGGGTTGGGGGCAGGGGGCCGGTCGAGGGCCGCCACCAGGCCATCCACGATGTCGTCGACATAGGTGAAGTCGCGCTGCATGCGCCCCTCGCCGTACACGTCGATCGGCTGGCCCTTGAGGATGGCGTCCGTGAACTTGAAGAGCGCCATGTCGGGACGGCCCCACGGCCCATAGACCGTGAAGAAGCGGAACCCCGTCGAGGGAATGCCGAAAAGGTGAGCATACGAGTGCGCCATCGATTCGTTGGCCAGCTTGGTGGCGGCGTACAACGTGATCGGGTGGGTCGCCGCGTCATGGACGTTGAACGGCAGGTTGTTATGGTTGCCGTAGACCGAGCTGGTCGAGGCGAAGACCAGGTGCTTCGGCTGTACCGCGCGGCATCCCTCCAGGATGTTCAGGAAGCCCACGACGTTGGAGTCCACATAGGTCTCCGGGCTCTCGAGGCTGTAGCGAACGCCGGCCTGCGCGGCGAGGTTCACCACCCGATCTGGCTTCACGTCGGCGAACAGCGCCGGCATGCCGTGGCGGTCCGCCAGGTCCAGCTTGGCATGGCGATAGCGCCCGTGCGCTTCGAGGATCGCGAGGCGGGCGGCTTTGAGCTTCGGGTCGTAGTACGAGTTCAGGCTGTCGAGCCCGACCACCGATTCGCCGCGCTCCAGCAGCCGGCGGCTCAGGTGGAAACCGATAAAGCCGGCCGAGCCGGTGACCAGGATCGTCAAAACGTCGCCTCGCTGCCTGCGCCGATGCGCAAGCCTGCCTAGCGGCGCCGGCGTTGCAAGGCGATTAAGTTCTCAGCGCGCCCAGCCCGACCACGTCGTGCAGCCGGGAGACGCGGGCCGTCTCGGCGGTCACGGCTTCGCGGGCGGCCAGGGCGTCACCGGCGCGCATCTGCGACAGGACGGGAAACATTCCCGACAACAGCGCCACCAGCAGGCCAAGGCGACCCTCGCGCCATCCGCCACGGCCGACATACGCGCAGAGGAAAGTCGCCAGGCCCGTCAACACACCGGACCCCAGGCTCGCGCCTCGGCCGGCATCGGCGAGATCCTCGGCGGAAAGGGCGGTGAGCCTGTTCAGGCGATCGACCAAGCCGCCGACGTCGCGGCCCAGCGAACGCCGGATCGCACCCTTGAGCGCACCGCCGGGACGACCCGCCATCGCGGTCGGGGCGTTCAGGCGACGCGGTTCCCACGCCTTGACGCCGCGCCTGTACAGGCGCGGCTCGGCCCGGACGCTCAGCGCGCCTGCCCATCCGTCGCGGACCAGGGTTCCCCCCACATAGTTGTCGATAGGCAAGTCGTACCAGTCGCCGGACGGCCGCATCTGCAGCACGGCCCGTATTTCCCAGGCCAATGCTGGATCGACCAATTCATCGGGGTCGATCTCAAGGATCCAATCGCCGGAACAGGCCTCGACGCCCACGGCCTTGCGCTGATTGTCGAGCGGGAAGATGCCATCGATGACGACCGCGCCCTGGCGGCGCGCAACGTCTTGCGAACGATCGGTGCAGCGGTCCGCGACCACCACCACTTCATCACAGAAGGAAAGCCTGCGCAGGCATTCGGAAAGCTGCGCATCCTGGTTCTGCACGCAGACGAGCGCAGAAAGCCTGACCACTCGAACGCTCCCATCCCGACAACCCACTACCGGATAAGACGCCGCCCGAGGCAGCCGCCCCCCAGGGACGAGGATCGAATTTGTTCAGAATGCGGCGCCGAGTCGCACACCGACGGTGCGTGGGCGCTGGGGAGTGACCTGGCGGACCAGGCCGAAGCTGAAGGGGTTGCCGTAAGCGAAGGTGTCGCCGGCGTCGTTGGCCGGATTGACCACGTAGACCATGGCCCGCCACCGCTCCGTCGCGAGCTCGGCCGAAAGCCGAGCGCGAAGATACTGGCCCATCGGCTGCGTCTGGCTGGTGTCGAAGGTCAGCGTCGAGCGGCCCACGTAGCTGGCCTCGCCGACGAGCCGCAGGGTCAGGTCGCCGCGGAGGGACCGTTCGTAGACGGCCAACACGCCGCCCGAAATCCTGGGCACGCCGGGCAACTCCTTGGCGACCGGCGCATCGAAGTCGCGGCTCGGGTTTCTGACCCGCGAATCCGAGATCAGTCCATTGATCTGCAGCGAGAGCCCGGTGGGCCAATCATAGCTCATCTCGGCCTCGAGGCCGGCGATCGCCGCGTCCGCAACGTTGGCCGTGTAGGCCAGGCCCGATGGGCGATAGCGGTCGGTCTGGATGTTGCTCCAGTCATCGTAATAGGCTGCGGCGCGAAGGTTCAGGCGATTGTCCATGCGCTGGAGTTTCACCCCGACCTCATAGTTGCGCAGCCGATCGACGGCGAAGGCGGCGCGGCTCGCGCGGATCGGGAAGAAGCCGCTGGAATTGAACCCGCCCGGCCGATAGCCCTCGGTGATGAGGCCATAGACCAGCCCCCCTTGCGCCAGGCTCCGCTGCACCGAAATCTTCGGCGAGACGCCGTTGAACGTGCGCGCCCGATCGAAGAACCGCGGCCCGTAGGGTTGGATCACGTCGAGCTCGGCGGTGGTGTGGACCCGCGTCTCGAAGACCCGCCCGCCGAGCGTGATGCTCCAGCCGCCGCCAAGATCGTACGAGCCTTCCCCGTAGATCGCATACTCGCGCTGCCGGTCTTTCCGGAGCTCGGTGTAGGCGGTCATGACCACCGAACCTGCCGACAGCACGCCGAGCGTCGAGGGATTCTGCTCGAGTGTGCGCGCCGCATAGAGGCCGAACAACCAGTCGAAGGCGTCCGCGCCCGAAGACCGCACGACCAAGTCCTGGACCAGGATGTTGGAGCGCGTGGCCTCGGTGAAGACGCCCAGATCCTCGTGGTTGACGAGGCCGCCGAGCGGCGCCGAGACGGTGAGCGTCGCCGAGGCGTCGAACTGGCTCGAGAAGACGTGATGCACGTAGCTGGTGGATGAGGTGAGGCTGCCCCAGGCGAAGTCGCCCTGCAGCGTGGCCCCGACGTAGGAGAAATCGTTGTTGTGAGCCTCGCGCACGCGATTGGCGCGCTGCCCCGGAGCGCCGATCCATCCAGCCTCTTCGATCGCCATGCCTTGCGCGTTGGACGCAGCCGACTTTCGCGTGGTGACGTACTGGGTGTCGTTCGAAAGCAGGTTCTGGGTGGCGGCGAGGGCGTCCAGGCGCCAGTTGCCGTCCATACGCACCCGCAGCGCGACGCGTCCGCCGTTCCGGCGCGTCTGGTCCACGTTGGCGAGGCCCAGTTTCACGTCGTCCAGGTAGCCGCCCTGTACGTCCTGATAGGCGGCGATACGGATGGCGATGCGGCCCTTCACGACCGGCAAGCTGGCGTAGCCATCCACCTCGTGGCTGGCGTCGCCGCCCTTGGTCCATGCGGCGCCCGCGGTGGCGCCGAAGGCCGGCTGGTCCAGATCGGGCTTGCTGGTCACGATCCGATAGATGCCGGCCAACGAGCCGGACCCGTAGAGCGCACCCTGCGGCCCGCGGACCACTTCGATGCGGTCGATGTCCACCAGGCGAAGGTCGGGGTCGGGCGCGTTGTAGTTGATGGGCGCATCGTCGAGGTAGGTGGACACGGTGGAGCGGGCCCGGCCGGTGAACGCCCCGTCCGAAAGGCCGCGGATCAGGAGCTTGTCTCGGCCCGGGCCGAGGTTGGTCGACAGCACGCCCGCGATCTGGCCCGTGGCCTGGCTCACGTCGACGGTGCGGGTCGCGGCGATCTGTGAACGTGGAACGGCGCTGATGCCGACCGGGAGCTGGTCGGCGACGGCGGGGCGCTTGGTCGCGGTGACCACCACCTCCGAGATCAGCGCCGGCGACCTGGGGGCTTCGCGGAGGGGTGCGGGCGCAGGAGACGGCGCCGCGGCGGGCGAGATGCGCACCGTTCGCGCATCGACGATGCTGTAGCGGCAGGGCGCGTCGTCCAGCAGGCGCGCCAGAGCCTCCCGCAAAGTGTAGCGGCCGTTAAGTGAAACGCTGCCGTGGAGTCCGCAGCTGGACGTGCCGAGCACGGAGACGTTGGCCTGCAGTCCCAGGTCGATCAATGCGTCGGCATAGGGGCGGCTAGGGATCGTGAATCGGAGGCGCGCGTCTTCAGCCTCGGCGGCGCCCGCCATGCAAGCGAGGGCGATGCCGCCGAGCAACCTTGGCAGGGACAGTCTCCAACTGGAGATCGTTACGCGCCCTCATTCGCGGTCGGACGCAGGATCGCGCCGCAGGACCACTCCCGCGCCGGAACGTACAGCGGTAATCGGAACCAGCAAGGCCAGGCGGCGGATTACCGCATCCTGGTCGTCGAGGACCAGGACTCCGGAGATGGGCCTTGCCGCCAGCTCCGGATCTGCGATGCGGATCTGGGCGGGGAACTGTTGGTTGAGGTCGGCGATGACCTCGCTCAAGGGCTGTTGCCGGTAGACCAGCCGCCCGGCGCGCCACCCGAGCACTTCGTCCGGTTCGAGCGTGGCGATCCGAGTGGAGGGCGCGCCCTCGACGTGGTCGAGGCGTTGGCCCGGGTGCAGCCGATAGGCCTTGCCGGACGTTCCGGCAGCGGGCCGCACCTCGACGGCGCCCCGCGCCACTGTGACCGAGACCTTGCCGCTGAGATGGCGCACGTCGAACTGGGTGCCGACCACGCGAACCGTCCGATCGCCGGCCGCCACCAGGAATGGACGTCGGGCGTCGTGGATGACGTCGAACACCGCTTGGCCCTCGGCCAGCGCGACCTGCCGCACATCGCGAGCGAAACTGACATCCAGCCGCGTGCCGCCGTTCAGATCTACGGTGGAGCCGTCAGCGAGCCTGATCGTGCGGTGCTCGCCCTTGGCGGTCACGTAGGTCTGGGTTCGAGGCGCCGAAAGCATCGGGGCGAAGACCACGGCAGCCGCCCCCGCCGCAGTCGCTGCAGCGCCGAAGGCGACGAACATGCGCCGGCCGATCGGGCGCGCGAGCCGGCGGTCGGAGAGGCCAAGCGACACCTCAGCGGCTGCGACCGCATAGGCCTGCGAGACCGATAGGGCGGCGTCGAAGGCGCTCGCATTTTCAGGCGTGGCCGACAGCCACGCGTCGAAGGCCACAGCCTCGGCCTCGCCCAGGTCGCCGGCTTCCAGCCGCAAGACCCATTCGGCGGCCGCGTCCTGCCGAGCATCGTCGCCATGTCGCCGAGCGTTGATCATGGGCCCTTCCGAAGCCGCCGCCTGCGACCCCCCGTCGCAGGACTAGACGTCGCCGGCCCGCGGCGCCCCCCAGTCGAGGCGTACAATTTCCGGTAGCTCATCGGCCAAGCTTCGCTGTAAGCGCTTTCAGCGCGGCCGAGATGTGCTTCTCCACCGACTTGATCGAGAGGCCCATCACGCTGGCGGTTTCCGCGTGGCTGCGGCCCTCCAGCTTATGCAGGCGAAAGGCGCGCTGCATCTGCGGCGGCAGCCCCGCCACGGCGTCCACCAGTTGGCGAAGGCGTTCGCGCGAGGCGACCGCTTCGTCGGCGGGAACCTCCTCGACCACATCCTCGCCACCGACCGAAGCGTGGGCGACCCGTCGCCAGGCGGCCTCGCGCGCGCCGGCGCGCGCCTCCGATCGCGCGCGGTCCAGCATGACGTTGGTCGCCACCCGGTAGATCAGGGCGACGGGGTTCTCGGCGGTCATGGTGGGATCGCGCGTGGCGAGCTTGACGTAGAGCTCCTGGGCCAGGTCCTCCGCCGCTGCGCGCGAGCGCATGCGGGCGGAGAAGAACCGCACGAGGTTGGCGCGGCGTTCCAGATAGATCTCGAGCAGCGGATCCGTCGGTCTCGCCCGCGGGCTCTCGAGCTCGTTTTCGGCGCTCACGCGGACAGGCATCCGGCCCGCGGCGAGGAGCCGGGCGCTATGGTCGGGAGAGGGCGGAACTGGTGCATGGCCGCGCCGGCGAGTGGAAGCTCACCGCAAGACATGCCTCATTCAGTGGCTGCCGCCAACTTTGCTGCGGACCCGGGAGGGGGCTGGCGGTTTCGGCGCCAGGGGCTGACGGCGTCGCGCGGCGGCCGTCTGGGAGAACGATTCGCGTGCCCGTCCCTGCGCCACCTCGCGGCGGGCGTGCTTTATCCACAGGCGCGACGAGTCAGATCAGCGCGATCGGCCGTTGCGGACCCCCGTTCGGATGGCCCAAGGTATGCAGACGCGACTTCTCATTCTATGAGACTGCTCTCATCAAGAGTGCGATCCAGACAGCAAGCTGTGCCGAAATGGGCCCAAGGAGTAGTCGTCTATGAGCCTGAAGACCGTACCGGGACTTGAGCCCGCGCCGACGAAACACGCCAAACTCATTCAGTGGGTGCGTGAGATCGCCGACCTGGCCCAGCCCGATCGCGTCGTCTGGTGCGATGGATCGGACGCCGAATGGACCCGCCTGACGGGTGAGTTGGTGGCCGGCGGCACGCTGAAGCCGCTCAATCCGGAGAAGCGCCCCAACTCGTTCTACGCCGCTTCCGACCCTCGGGACGTGGCCCGCGTCGAGAGCCGGACCTTCATCTGCTCGGAGAACCCGGAGGACGCCGGCCCGACCAACAACTGGCTCGACCCTGCGGAGATGCGCGCCGACCTGAAGGACTTGTTCCGGGGCGTGATGCGCGGGCGGACCATGTACGTGGTTCCGTTCTGCATGGGCCCGCTGGGCTCGAAGATCAGCCAGATCGGCGTCGAGATCACCGACAGCGCCTACGTGGCCGTGTCGATGAAGATCATGACGCGGATGGGCGAGGGCGCCCTCGAGATGCTGGGCGACAACGGGTTCTTCGTCCCGGCGATCCACACGGTGGGCATGCCGCTGGTGGACGGCGTCAAGGACGTCGCCTGGCCCTGCAACGAAGTCAAATACATCGTCCATTTTCCTGAGACGCGCGAGATCTGGTCGTACGGCTCGGGCTATGGCGGCAACGCCCTTCTGGGGAAGAAGTGCTTTGCCCTGCGTATCGCCTCGGTCATGGCCCGCGACGAAGGCTGGCTGGCCGAGCACATGCTGATCCTGAAGCTCACCTCGCCCGAAGGGGTGGCGAAGTATGTGGCGGCCGCGTTCCCCAGCGCGTGCGGCAAGACCAACATGGCCATGCTGCAGCCGACCCTTCCGGGCTGGAAAGCCGAGACGATCGGCGACGACATCTGCTGGATGCGCTTCGGCGACGACGGACGGCTCTATGCGATCAACCCGGAGGCGGGATTCTTCGGGGTCGCGCCGGGCACGGGCGTGGAGACCAACCGGAACGCCATCGAATCCCTATGGGGCAATTCGATCTTCACCAATGTGGCGCTGACCGACGATGGCGACGTCTGGTGGGAGGGCCTCACGCCGGACGCGCCCGCGCATCTGATCGATTGGAAGGGCCGCGACTGGACCCCCGACAGCGACGAGCCCGCCGCGCACCCGAACGCCCGCTTCACGGTGCCGGCTTCGCAATGCCCGGTGGCGGCGCCCGAATGGGAGGATCCCGCGGGCGTGCCGATCTCCGCCATCCTGTTCGGCGGCCGCCGCGCCTCGGCGGTTCCGCTGGTGACCGAGGCCCGCGACTGGCGTCACGGCGTCTTCATGGCCTCGAACGTCGCGTCCGAAGGCACGGCCGCCGCAGAGAACGCCATCGGCGAACTGCGCCGCGATCCGTTCGCGATGCTGCCCTTCTGCGGCTACAACATGGGCGACTATTTCGGCCACTGGCTGAAGACAGGCGAGATAGCCGACGTCTCGAAGCTGCCGCGCATCTATTTCGTGAACTGGTTCCGCAAGGACGAGCGCGGCAAGTTCGTTTGGCCCGGCTTTGGCGACAACAGCCGCGTGCTGAAGTGGATCGCCGAGCGGCTGGACGGCGTAGCTGAAGCCGTCGACACCCCGATCGGCCGGGTGCCGTCGAAGGCCAGCCTGGATCTCTCGGGCCTCAGCCTTACCGAGGCTCAGCTGGACCTGCTCCTGACCGTCGACCCGGCGATCTGGACCCAGGAGGCAGCCCTCATCCCCGCGTTCTACGAACGCTTCGGCGACCATATGCCCAAGGCGCTGTGGGACGAGTACGAAGCCCTCTTGGCGCGCCTGGAAGCCGCCAAGGATACGGCCTCCGAGCGGATCGTCGCCGCGGAGTAGGCCGCGACGAGGCCGCCAGCGCCAAGAAGGCCGCAACAAGAAGGCCGCCGGGTGACCGGCGGCCTTTGTCGCCTGGCGCTCAGGTTCAGGCGCCGGCGACGATGCGCAGGGTCGGCGCCGCGCCCGGCTTCTCGCCGCGGACTTCCGCCACCAGGTCGAAGAGCGCCTTGCGCACGGCCTCGACGTCTCCGGTCTCCACGACCTCGGCCAGGGCCTTCAGCCGCCCTGGCGTCACGCGCACGGCCGAGTTGGAGATCACCTCGAGCACCTTGGGCGCCGCAGGCAGGGAGCGCTCGGTCTCGTCCAGCAGCGCCTCGGTCAGCTTCTCGCCGGGGCGCAGGCCGGTGATTTCGATCTCGATGTCACGACGCCCCGACAGAGCGATCATCTGGCGGGCCAGATCCAGGATGCTCACCGGCTCGCCCATCTCCAGCAGGAAGAGGCGCGAGTCCCTGCGATCGTCGTCATGGCAGGCCGCCGTGGCGTGCAGCACAAGCTGCGCCGCCTCCGGGATGGTCATGAAGAACCGCGTCATCTCCGGATGGGTCACGGTCACCGGACCGCCGCGCTCGATCTGCGATTTGAAGATGGGCACCACCGAGCCCGACGAGCCCAGGACGTTGCCGAAGCGCACGGCGGAGAATCGCGTGCCTTCGACCGTGCCCTGCTGCGCCTGGATCACGGCCTCGGCCAGGCGCTTGGTGGCGCCCATGGCGTTGGTCGGGTCGACAGCCTTGTCGGTTGAAATCAGCACCATCTGGCGGGCGTCGGAAGCCTTGGAAGCTTCGGCCACGTTCCAGGTGCCAATGACGTTGGTGAGGATGCCCTCCATCGGATGGCGCTCGACCATGGAGACATGCTTCAGCGCCGCGGCATGGAAGACGAGGTCCGGCATCTCCTGGCGGAAAACCGTGGTTGTGCGGCGGGCGTCGCGGACGTCACAGAGCACAGCCTTGACCAAGATGTTCGGGAAGGTCTCGCGCATCTCGCGCTCGATTTCGAAGAGGGCCGTCTCCGAGAAATCGACCAGGGTCAGGTGCGCACAATTGAACGCCGCCACCTGCCGGCAGAGCTCCGAGCCGATGGACCCACCGGCGCCGGTGATCAGCACCCGTCGTCCTTTGATCAGGCCGCCGATCGCGCGCCGATCCAGCTCGATCGGCTCGCGGGCGAGCAACTCCTCGATGTTGATGTCGCGCATGGGAAGCAGGGTCAGCCCCTCATGCTGCGACAGCTCCACGATCGACGGAAGCCTCAGGAGGCGGATCCCGTCGGCCTTTAGCCGGCCCAGGACATCGGCGGTGAGGCCCTTCAGCTTCCCGGGTTCCTCCAGGAACAGGATGGCGCGCGGATAGCGGTTCCAGCGGCGCAGATCGGCGAGCGCCTCATCCAGGCGGTCGATGGCCTCCAGGATGCAGACCCCGCGAACCTGGGCGCCCACGTCGCGGCGGTCGGCGCCGATGATCCCGACCGGGGTGTAGGTGCGGTCGTGACTGCGGGCGACGTCGCGGAGATAGGTGTCGGCGAGAGAGGCCGGACCAATCAGCAGCAGCGACGGCGACTGGGTCATGCGGTCGGTGATGGTCTTCAGCGGAGAGAAACTCTCCAGCGCGTGCTCATGCAGGGCGCGGCGCGCGATCCGTACGCCCATGGCGCCGACCATCTGGAACAAGGGCGCCATGACCAGGGTCGAGCGAGGGAGGCCTTGGGCCCGGTCAAGCACGAACACCCCGAGCAGGAAGATGCCGACAGTCAGCAGCGCACTGCGGGCCAGGACCAGGGCGTCCGGAATGGAGACGTAGCGCCAGGGTGACAACTCTCCGCGGAAGAGGAGGCTGAAGCCACCGGCCAAGGCGGCGTAGAGCGCGGCTAGCTGAAAGAAGCTGAGTGCGCCTGCCTGGCCAAATCCCAGCTCCGGCTGGGTCGGGGCGATGAAGAAGGCGAGGGCGAACGCAAGGGCGGCGAGCAGCGCGTCGAAGATGACGGTCTGTGCCCGGACAGCCATCCGCTCCATGCGCCGCGCTCCATTCACGTTAGCGATTCCCAACCATAGGCCCGGTCATGCGGGCGACCAGTAAAACTTGCCCGGGGGTGAAGTCTTTCCGCGATGGGCGCCCAGCTAAGCTCGAACACAGGTTGCACGCGCGCCGGCCAGCTTAGGAATGGCCTCGCATTAGGGCAAAAGAAAAGCCGCCGCGAGGTTCGCGGCGGCTTTCCCTATAAGCAACGAAGCTAAGCTTTAGTTGCGACTAGAAAACGACCTTCAGGCCGCCCACGACGCGGGAGTCAGCCAGACCGCCCGAGACGGCGTCCGACAGGTTCGTGTCCCAGTAGCGGACGTCCAGGCTGACCTTGTCGCTGACCGCGTAGCCCGCGCCCACGTTCCAGGTCGTGTAATCCGGGAACTTCTCGATCTCTTGACGGCCAACAGCGCCGCTGATCGAGAACTTGGTGTCCGGAATGGCGATGGCGGCGTTGGCTTCGTAGTACCAAGCTTCGCCGGTCTTGCCGAAGAATTCCGGCGAGTAGTAGACCGCGGCGCCGATGGTCGCCGGGCCAGCCGGAACCGAGGCGGCGATCTTGCCTTCCCAGTAGTCTTCGTTCGAGTTGGACGGTTGGTCGACGTAGCCGTAGTAGATCACGCCCAGGTCGAAGCTGACCGGACCGACGGTCGGCTTGACGCCGGCGTACAGATCGAACTCGGCGTCCGTGCCGTTGCCGAAGTCGACGGTGGAGACCCACACGCCAGCGTAGCCCATGCCGAGCGTGGCGTCGACGCCGCCGAAGATCGACGGATCTTCGTCCGACTGGCTGAAGCCGCGGAACACGTAGTCGGTGTTCGCCCCGACGTTGAAGGCGAAGGTCGGGCTGCTGTCCTGCGCTTGCGCAACACCAGCGAGCGCGAGCGAACCAACGGCGGCCGCCAGCGCGATTTTAAGCGTCTTCATTCTCTTATCCCCTCTTAAGTCCGTCCGGTCTTGGCCGACGGGCGCCGCTATCGTGGTGGGTGAGGTCACCAGATCAATCTGGTGGACCATCGATAGCAAAGCTGCGGGCAGGCTGATGCCGGATTGGGCGCCGCTGTGTCAACGTAGCGACATAAATAATCAATTGGTGTGGCAAAGATGTTTTCCCTGCCCAGGGGTAAGTAGAATCAGAGATGCAGGCCGGCATCCACGAGCAGTGTCTCGCCCGTCACGTGACGAGATGCAGGTGACGCCAGGAACACGGCCGAGGCGGCGATGTCGTCGGGTTTTGACGCGACCTTCAGGGGGGTGCGTTCGGCGGCGTTCGTGCGAATGCGGTCGGCCTCTGCATCGCCAACGCCTTTGCCGAACCAGGGTGTGTCAATGAAGCCGGGGCAGATGGCGTTGACACGGATCTTCGGCGCCAGCGCGCGCGCCAGCGATCGGGTCATGGTGTTAAGCGCCCCCTTCGAGGCGGCGTAAGGCACCGACGAGCCAATGCCGGTGACCCCCGCGATCGACGCCGTCATGACGACCGCGCCGGGTCGCGGCGCCGCCTCCAGCAAGCTCCGGCAAGCGCGGACCATCTGATAGGCGCCTACGACGTTGACCGCATAGAGGTCGAGGAAGTCCTGGCCCGACACGCCATCCAGGTCGGCGTGGTTGTTGAATTTGGTCGTGCCGGCATTGTTGAAAAGCGCGTCGATGCGGCCGTAGGGCTGGGCGGCGGCGGCAATCCGCCGGCAATCGTCATCATGGGCGACGTCACCCTGCACGAGGACGGTCTCGGCGCCGTGCGCCTGGCACTGGCGGGCCGTCTCCTCGGCCTCTTCCCGGCTGCGGGCGTAGTTGATGATAATGGCGCTGGCCCCGCGTGCGGCGACTTCAACGGCCACGGCGCGGCCAAGACCGGTCGAGGCTCCCGTCACCACGACAACGAAATCCTGATAGTCCCCTTGGGCCATCTGGCGTCCCCCAAATATTGTTCTGCCAGCTAGTAGCCGGTAAAGCGCAGGCCATGGAAGAGACCAACCTCACGCAGTTGGGCCGAGAGGCGCCGGGCTTCGCGAGCCCTGAGGCCGCAATCCTGGAGCGGGTACGGAATCCGCACCCGGACGCCCCTTATCTGGTGCGCTTCGCCGCCCCGGAGTTCACGTCGCTCTGCCCGGTGACCGGCCAGCCGGATTTCGCTCACCTCGTGATCGACTACGTGCCGGCGGACTGGCTGGTGGAGTCCAAGTCACTCAAGCTGTACCTCGGGTCGTTCCGCAGCCACGGCGCCTTTCACGAAGACTGCACCATCGCGATCGGCAAGCGCCTGGTCGAAACGCTGGCGCCGCAATGGCTGAGGATCGGCGGGTACTGGTATCCGCGCGGCGGGATTCCGATCGACGTGTTCTGGCAAACCTCGGCGCCTCCGGAAGGGCTCTGGTTGCCCGACCAGGGCGTGGCCCCCTATCGCGGACGCGGTTGAAGCTTGCATGTCGGCGCTTCTTGTTACTGTAAAGCTTCAAGCAAAGTCGCGTCGGATCGAAATTCACATGCATGAAGATCCTGTTCTCGCAAGATACGGGGAGCACGTTGCAGCGTCGGGGGCGCTATTCCGACTTCCCAAAGGCGAATGAGCGGCCTATATCTCGGCTTGCCCAACTCTCCTCGGGCGTGTCACCTCAGGCCGGGCGGCGCGGCGCGTCGTCCGGCCGCCGTGATTCTGGACTTCCGCTCACGGAATCCAGCGGCTCACCAAGGTTTCCAGGGTCGGGCGCTCCCGTTCAAGAGGCGGTTCCGGCGCGGCGCCGACCAGTACGAAGCCCGCAACGCGCTCGCCCGCCTCCAGCCCCAGCAACCGCGTGGCGTCGGCGTCATAGCTGTACCAGTCGGTGATCCAGTTCGCGCCGAAACCCATCGCAAGGGCGCCATAGAGCAGGTTGGTGCAGACGACGGCTGCCGAGAGGATCTGCTCCCATTCCGGGATGGCTGCGGGCTTGGGCGAAGAGATCACCGCGATCGCCAGAGGCGGGATCTTCAGCTTTGCGAGCTTGGCCGCCAGGGTGGGCTCGTTGCGCGATGCGGCGAGCGCTTCCAGCCTCGCGGCGAAGATGGTCTTCGCATCGCCCTCCAGCACGATGAAGCGCCAGGGGGCCAGCTTGCCATGGTCGGGGACGCGGGCCGCGATCCTGAGCAGGTCGCGTAGTTGGTCGGCGTCGGGCCCCGGCCCGGCCAGGGTGACTGCCGACGTCGAGCGACGCAGCGCGAGAAAGCGCAGCACCTCGGGCGCGGCTTCCAGCGGGAGCGCAGCTCCGAATTCGGGGTTGGGCGGGAGGGCTGACGTCAACGGCTGGTCCGGCGTTCAATGTCCCGGGAGGGGAACCTCTTTACGGGGTCGCGAGCGGCATCCGCAAGCCAAGGACCGAGACCATGCTGGAAAGGTCGGCCTGGCGCCGATCGCACGGGGCGCTGTGGGTGTGCGGCTATGAAAGGTCGATCTACGACAATCGCGGCGATGGCCGGCCACTTGAAAGACACGCTGACGGTGGCGATGCTACTCAAGGCTTACCATATGGCTCGTGAAGGGCTTTTGGCGCCGGCTCTGGCACGCGCCATGCTAGGCTAGGGAGAGGCCTGTGGGTCGGGAGGAACTGATGAGTCAGCGCCTGGAAGTGGTGAACCCCGCCACGCCGCCGCCCGTCTGGGCCGCGCTGCGGAACGAGGCCTATGCCGCCGCCAAGAAAGAATCCGCGCTGGCCAGCCTGCTGGCGGCTGTGATCCTGAACCACGATAGCTTGGGCGACGCCTTGAGCTATCAGCTCGCCCGGAAGCTGGGCGACCAAGAGCTGCGGGCGATGAGCCTGCGCGACACGGTGGAAGAAGCCTATGAGACCGATCCCTCCATCGTCGAGATGGCCGAGGCGGATCTGAAGGCGGTGTTCGAGCGCGATCCGGCCTGCAAGGGCTATGTCCAGCCGTTCCTGTTCTTCAAGGGGTTCCTCGCGCTCCAGACCCATCGTGTGGCGCACTGGCTCTACAACGAGGGCCGTGAGACGCTCGCGTTCTACCTGCAGAGCCGCAGCAGCGAGCTCTTCCAGGTCGATATCAACCCCGCCACCAGGATCGGTCGCGGCGTGTTCGTGGACCACGGCACCGGCATCGTGATTGGCGAGACCGCGGTGATCGGGGATGACGTGTCGATGCTGCAAGGCGTCACCCTGGGCGGTACGGGCGCGGAGCGCGGCGACCGACACCCCAAGGTTGGCAAGGGCGTGCTGTTGGGCGCCGGGGCCAAGGTTCTGGGCAACATCACCATCGGCGACTACGCCAAGATCGCGTCCGGCTCGGTGGTGCTGAAGCCGGTGCCGGCGGGTTGCACCGCCGCAGGGGTGCCCGCGCGTCTGGTCAACTGCCCCACCTGCGAGGAGCCGGCCAAGAGCATGGACCATACCCTCGCAGACGCTGTGTATGACTACGTCATCTAAGGTTTCGCCGAGGCGCCGGACCGGCTAGTTTCCGCGCAACAATTTGCACGGAGCGTTTTGGCGTGGACGAGAGAGCTATCCGCAAGATCGAAGGTCACTTGCGGGGGACCTTCGCAAACGCGCGCATCACGCTCGTGCCGCGGCCCAAGCAGAAGGATTCCGCCGAGGTCTATATCGGCGAGGAATTCATCGGCGTGGTGTTCCAGGACGAGGACGAGGACGGCTCGTTCATGTTCGAGATGGCGATCCTGGCCGAGGATCTTCCTTAGCGGTCCGCCGCGTCAGCGGATCTGCACCACCTTCAACGTACCTGCAGGCGCCGGCGCGATCGGCGGCTGCGGACGGCTGGTGTCCAGCCATGCCGCCCAGTGGTCGCGCGGCAGGATGACGATCTGCCGGTCGTGATAAGTCGCGATGTCCGGACCGGGCGGGCAGGTCAGCAGGGTGAAGCGATCGTCGCGGATCAGCCCGGCGACGCCCAGCGCGGTGTCGGCGGCTGCGGTGAACCGCCATTTGGACTTGGGCGCCTTGGGGCCGGTGAACTCGAAGAACGCGTCGATCGGGACCAGGCAGCGGCCGTTGGGGAACCCGCGGCCGTCCGAGCGGAAGTTGATGACCGGGCCGCGCGGGCCAGGGAAGCCCCACCGCATCTGGCTCAGCACCGCCGCGCCGTCACGCCCGGTGACGATGTAGCCCGGGTCGGTCGGCCGGATCGAGGCGCGCGGCTCCATGTTGGGCGCCCCACCGTCCCAGGTCAGTGGCAGCTGGAGTTGCCCGAACTCGCTCAGCAGTTCGTCCAGCGAGCGTTCCTGGGCGAATTCGTTGCACATAAGCTACAGATTCGTTCGTGCGCGATCAGCGTGGGAAATATACGTCATGCCGCGCCGCGGACGATGCGTCTGGCCTGGAAGGGCGGGATGATGGCGGTGATGTGGGCGGCCCAGCGCAGGCGCGCATCGTGGCGCATGGGGCCGGCGACGCTCTCTAGATCGTAGAGGCCGTGGCGCGAGCCGCGCAGCAAGCGCTTGACCAGGACCTCATCGGTGTCGGTTTCGACAATGACCACCTGGCCCAGCATGTCGGGGGTGGGCGCGGTGCGCTGGTCCTCGAAATAGATCAGGGCGCCGTCGTCGGCGAGGCCGCGCATCGAGTGGCCGGCGACCCGCAGCGCGCGGGCGCGGTCGGTGCCGCCCGGCGGAATCGGGGCCAGCTCACCAGGATCCTGGCCGAGGGCGAACAGCACCGTCCCGTCCGGATTGGCCCCCACACGCCCGATCACCGGCACCTCCGTGGAATCGGTCACGGCCGCCTGCATGGCGCCGGCCGCGTCGTAAAGCCACTCGGGGCTGACGCCGAACGCCAGGGCGTACTCCTTGGCGCGCCGGTAGGAGAATGGGGCGTTGCCGTTCTCGTTCGAGGCGTAGGTGTTCCGGCTCCAGCCATGTACGTCCGCAGCTGACGCAGCGGTGTCGTAACCTCTGTCGATGCGGGCCTGCCTGAGTCTCTGTGCGCGACCATCCATAAAATGTAGATAACCTGCAGAGAAACGTTGCGCAACGGACAGTATGTTTCATACATTCTGTTCATGACCAGTTCCTCCCATACCCCCTCGACATACGCCGCGCTCCGCTACGGCGGCGCTTCCCGATCGCGCGCCCAGGCCGAGTTGGCGATCACCGCCGGACAGGCGGGCAGGCTGGAGACGGCGTTCAACGCGACCCGGCCCGGCAAGATGCTGGACCGGATGCGGCCACGCTACGCGCGGCACGACGAGCATGTGGCGGCCGTGCTGGCGGCCGGCGGCTATCTGGCGCTGAAGCCATGAGCGGCCAGCCAGATGCCGCGGCCCTGGTGGCGGGCGCGCTCAGCCGCCGCGGGCCGCATGAACGCAGCCGCTTCCTCCGCGAACTGCTGGCCCACACCGCCGCCGGCCTGGTGGTGATCGACGGCGAGGCCCAGGCCTCGGAGGCCGTCTACCGGCTGGCCGACGCGGTGGTGATGCGGGGCGCGCCGTGACGGGCGCCCCGAAGACCTCCAGGGACCCGGGGCTGAAGGCCCAGCGGGCCGCTCGCGACCGGCTGCTGCGGCAGGAGCGGCAGGGCAAGGCGCGGGCCGAAACCTGCGCCGTCGCCGAGGGCGTCGCCGAAACCGTGGCCCTGTCG
>DASVNS010000089.1:0-17638 GCA_036383735.1 Phenylobacterium sp.
GAAATCCGGCGCGCCGTGGGCATCCAGGGCGCAGGCTTCACCGTCGTAGAGACCATCCGGCATTGTGGCGGCAGCGCTGGCGATGGCGCGGAACTTGGCCGTCCAATCCAGGCCCTTGCGCGTTTTAAGCGTCGCCTTGCGCGTCTCGACCCGGAGCTGCAGCCGGTAGCCGTCGAACTTGATCTCGTGGCCCCAACCCGAGCCGGGGGGCGGCCGGTCCGCGGACGTGGCGAGCTGCGGCGGCACGAAACCCGGCAAGGCGGCGGCCCGCAGTTTCGGGGTGGGCGCGACCTTCAAAGGTGCGGGCGGGGGCGCGGCCGGAGCCTCCGCCTGACCGGCGCGGTTCGAGCGCCAGACGTCGTCGCCCGCGGCCCGCCCCTTGCCGGTCATGAACCGGGTCGGCCCCTTGCCCTTGCCGGCGGCGATCTCTTCCATGCCGCGGCCCGAGGCGATCGAAGTGCTCTCCTCGTCGACGAAAACTCCGCCCTCGGCATCCACCGACCAGCCGTCGTGGTGTTTGATCAGCAGCCAATTGTCGCGCTTCTCCCGCTCGCGGCGCTTCATGCGGACCAGGACCCAGGAGCCCTTCAGCCGATCGCCCTCCAGGGTGAACTTGAGGTCGCCCTTCTTCAGCATGGCCTGCGGGTCGCCCTCGGGCTTCCAGTAGCCGCGGTCCCAAAGCATCACCGTGCCGCCGCCGTACTCGCCCTTGGGGATCGTGCCTTCGAAGTCTCCGTAGTCCAGCGGATGGTCTTCCGTCTGCACCGCCAGCCGCCGGTCGGCCGGGTCCAGCGAGGGGCCCCTGGTCACCGCCCACGACAGGAACACCCCGTCCAGCTCCAGTCGGAAATCGTAGTGGAGGCGAGTGGCCGCGTGCTTCTGGATGACAAAGCGCAGGCGCTTCGAAGGCTTGGTCTTCTCGGCGCTGGCCGGTTCTACGGTTCTGGAGAAGTCCCGCATCGACCGGTACCGGGCGAGCTTGTCCGCCATTCAGACGACCAGGGCGGGACGCATGCTCACGGCCTGGCCCACCAGCGCCTGGACGAACGCGTCGCGCCAGGCGGTGACGTCTTCGCGCTGCACCGTGTCGAACAGCGCCTTCCATCGCCGGATCCGCTCGGGACGCTCCATGTCGAGCGCCCGCTTCAGCGCGTCGGCCATCTCCTCGGGGCTGTTCGGATTGATGAGCAGCGCGTCCTGCATCTGCCGCGCGGCGCCGGCGAAGCGCGACAGGATCAGTACGCCGGGGTCATCGGGATTCTGCGCCGCCACGAACTCCTTGGCCACCAGGTTCATCCCGTCGCGCAGCGGTGTCACCAAGCCGACGCGGGCGGCGGCGTAGATCCCGGCCAGTTCGTCGCGGCGATAGTTGCGGTTCACCCACCGGAACGGCGCCCAGTCCACGTCGGCGAACTCGCCGTTGATCCGGCCGGACAGTGCGTCCAGCCGGCCGCGGATCTCCTGGTATGCCTCGACCGCCTCGCGGCTGACCGGCGCGATCTGCAGCATCAGCACCTCGCGGCGCAGGTCGGGGTTCCGCTGCAGGAATTGTTCGAAGCCGAGGAAACGCTCCTCCAGCCCCTTGGAATAATCCAGCCGATCCACGCCGACGATCAGGTGTCGGAAGACGGTGCAGGCGGTCATCAGGTCGCGCATGCGCCGCGCCCGGCTGCTGCGTGTCATGCGGGCGAAGTCGGCGGCGTCGATGCCGATCGGGAACGAGCCCACTTCCAGCAGGCGGCCGAAGCCCTTGATGCGATCGGGGCCCACCTGGGCGCCGTCGGCTTCGGCCAGGACGTATTCCTCGAACGCCTGCCGGTACTCGGTGGTCTGGAAACCGACCAAGTCGTAGTGGAACATCGCCTCCACCAGCTGCCGGTGCCGCGGCAGGTTGATCATCACCTGGTGCGCCGGCCAGGGTATGTGCAGGAAGAACCCGATCCGGTTCCTGACCCCGAGCGCCCGCAGCTCCTTGGCGAGCGGGATCAGGTGATAGTCGTGCACCCAGATGATGTCGTCCGGCCTGATCAGCGGGGCCAGGGTCTGGGCGAAGCGGCGGTTCACCCGCGTGTAGCCTTTGTCGAACGCCCGGTCGAAGGCCGCCAAGTCGTTGCGATAGTGGAACAGCGGCCAGAGCGTCTTGTTGGCGTAGCCGTTGTAGTATTCCTCGAGGTCGATCTCCTCGAGGTCGACGGTGGCCGCGGTCACCCCGCCCACGGTCTGGATGTTCAGCTCGCCGGTGAAGGTCTCGGTGGTCTTGCCGGACCAGCCGAACCAGATGCCGGAGTATTCCTTCAGTGACGCCGCCAGCGCCATGGCCAGGCCGCCGACGCTCTCCTCGCCGTCGCCCGTGGGCGGGCTCACCCGGTTCGAAACGACGATCAACCGGCTCATCGCGCGGCCTCCAGCCAAGCCAGCACGCCCGCGACATCGCCTAGGCCGAAGCGGGCATGGGTCGGTCGCGGCTTGCCCACCAACACCCCGAAGCCGCCCAGCCGCGCGACCTCGGCGAACCCATGCTCGTCGGTGGCGTCGTCACCGGCGAACACCGGGCAGGCGCCGCGGAAGGCCGGGGTCTCCATGAAATCGCGGATCGAGTCGCCCTTCGACGGGCCCGGCGTGCGCAGCTCCTCGACCATGTCGCCCTCCTGCAGGGCAAGGCCGGTGTCAGCCGCTATGCGCCGCGTCAGCTTGCGGGCGTCCCGGGCGCGGTTCGGGGCCAGGCGGAAGTGCAGGGCGACGCTGGCCCCCTTTTCTTCCACGATCAGCCCGGCATCGTGCGCCTTGAATTCGTGCAGCGCCGCGACGGCTTGATCCAGGGCAGGGTGCGGCTCGGGTGTGTGCAGGCTGCCGTCGCAGTCGCGTCGCACCAGACCGTGGACGGCCGACACGCAGCCGATCCGGCCTTCCAGGATCCGGTCGATGTCTTCCAGCGTTCGTCCGCTGACCACGGCCAGGCGACCGCCGAGGTCTTGCTTCAAGCGCTCCAGAAGTCGCGTCAGCCGACGGTCGGGCCGCACGTCCTGGGGTCGCGGCGCGATCGGAGCCAGGGTCCCGTCCAGGTCCAGGAACAGCGCCGACTCGCCCAGCCGGAGCGGCTGGGGCGGCGGCAAACTGACAACGAGGGACTCAACTGGCATCTCTCTCCCACCCGCTCGGGTGGACTAACGCCGAGATGGCCCAATTCGATCCCTCACAAGCCTTGACCGCAGGTGCGGCTCGGGTTGGTGTCCCGCCTCGAAGCGAGGGATGAATGATGCCGGTGACGCCGCAGGCTGACGCAATCGTGTTGTTTGGCGCGACGGGTGACCTGGCGCGCCGGATGCTGCTGGCGTCGCTCTATTTCCTCGACGCCGACGGCTTCCTGCCCAACGGCTTCCGGATCGTGGCGACCGCCCGGGCCGAGCTGACCCGCGACGCCTTCCTGGAACAGACACACGCCATCCTGTCCGAACGGCCCGAAGGCCTGGATGCCGCGGTGTGGAAACGGTTCGCCGATCGCCTGAACTATGTGGGCGCCGACGCCAGCACCGCCGAGGGCGCCGCCATGCTCAAGCCGGCGCTGGAGGGGACGAAGCGGCCGTTCTTCTACCTGGCGATCTCACCCAGCCTCTACGAGAAGGTCTGTGTCGCCCTGGCGGCCTCGGGGATCGCCACCGACGATACCCGGATCGTGCTGGAGAAGCCGATCGGTCGCGACCTCGATACCTCGCGCCATATCAACACCTCGCTGGGGGTGGTCTTCGACGAGAACCAGATCTTCCGGATCGACCATTACCTGGGCAAGGAAACGGTCCAGAACCTGCTGGCCCTGCGCTTCGCCAATACGCTGTTCGAGCCGCTCTGGAACAACCTCACCATCGACCACGTCCAGATCACCGTGGCCGAGACCGAGGGGGTCGGCGCTCGCTGGCCCTACTACGACGAATACGGCGCCCTGCGCGACATGCTGCAGAACCACATGCTGCAGCTCCTGTGCCTTGTGGCCATGGAGCCGCCGGCCGACATGGAGCCAGATTCGGTGCGCAACGAGAAGGTGAAGGTCCTTCGGTCGCTCCGCCGCTTCACCCGCCAGGACGTGCAGGACAAGTCGGTGCGCGGCCAGTACACGCCGGGCGTCGTGGGGGGGAAATCCGCCGATGGCTACGAGGTCGAGCGGGGCGACAGGAGCGGCACGGAAACCTTCGTGGCGCTGCGGGTCGACATCGACAACTGGCGCTGGGCGGGGGTGCCGTTCTTCCTGCGCACCGGCAAGCGGATGCCCGAGAAGCGGACCCAGATCTCGATCCAGTTCAAGCCGGTGCCCCACTCGATCTTCGGCAGCAATTCGAGCGGCGACCTGGCGCCCAATCGCCTGGTGATCGACCTGCAGCCCGACGAAGACATCCAGCTCTCGCTGATGAACAAGGCGCCCGGCCTCAGCAAAGGCGGCATGCGGCTCCAGTCGCTGCCGCTGTCGCTGTCGCTGCTCAACACCTACGAAGGCGCGGGCGGCCGCCGGCGCATCGCCTACGAGCGCCTGCTGCTGGACGTCATCCAGGGCGACGCCACGCTGTTCGTACGCCGCGACGAGGTCGAGGAGGCCTGGCGCTGGGTCGACGGCGTCGCCGACGCCTGGGCCGAGGCCGGCCAGGCGCCCAGGCCCTATGCCGCCGGCAGCTGGGGTCCCTCCGGCGCCTTCGCGCTGATCGAACGCTTCGGGAGGGCTTGGGCGGACTGACTCTAGCGGATGCTCTGCCAGCTCTTGGACAGCAGGTTCGCGCAGTTGATGAGACCGACCAGGGAATAGGTCTGCGGGTAGTTCCCCCACAGCTCCTTGCCGTCGAGCGTGATGTCCTCCGACAGTAGGCCCGCGGCGGTGCGGCGGCCCAGCATCTCCTCGAACAGCTGGCGGGCCTCTCCGGTCCGGCCGGACAGGTGCAGGGCCTCGATCAGCCAGAAGGTGCAGAAGTTGAAGGCGGTCTCCGGCAGGCCGAAATCGTCCGGGATCGCGTAGCGCAGCATATAGGGTCCGCGACGCAAGCCATGCTCCACGGCCGCCATGGTCGCCTGCATGCGCGGATCGTCGGGCGGCACGAAGCGCACGTCCACCATCTGTAGCAGGCTGGCGTCCAGTTCGTCGCCCTCGAACGTGGACGCGAAACGGCCCTCGGTCTCGTTCCAGGCGCGCCGTTCGATGGTCTCGCGCACCTGGGCGGCGCGGTCGTTCCAATAGGCGGCGCGCTCGGCCAGGCCCAGCTTCGCCGCCGCGTTGCCCAGCCGGTCACAGGCCGCCCAGCACATGACCGAGGAATAGGTGTGCACCGCCTCGCGACCGCGGAATTCCCAAAGGCTCGCGTCGGGCTTGTCGTGCAGTTCGAAAGCCCGCTCGCCGATCGGCTCGAGCGCGCGGAAGTCGTCGGCATTTGCCGGGCGCAGCAGCCGCTCATCGAAGAACGCCTGCACGGTCGAGAGCACGATCTGGCCGTAGACATCGTGTTGCAGATGCTCGTGCGCCTGGTTGCCGACCCGGACCGGCCCGATGCCGCGGTAGCCCGGCAGGTGCGGCGCGATCCATTCGGTCAGCACCGGCTCCAACCCGACGCCGTAGACCGGCTGTACGTGGCTGGCCTTGCCGTTCGCGCCCCCGTTCGCCGGTCCCGGCAGCTCGCCAGGCGCACCGGTGGCAGCCATCTCGCCCCGGGTGGCCTGATCGACCAGGTTGCGCAGGTAGACGAGATAGTTCTCCAGCATGTCGGCGGCGCCCAGGCGGTTCAGGGCCTGGACCACATAGTAGGCGTCGCGGAGCCAGCAGTAGCGATAGTCCCAATTGCGCCCATCGCCTGTGGCGGCGTTGTGCTCCGGCAGCGAGGTCGTCAGGGCGGCGACGATGGCGCCCGTCTCCTCGTAGGCGCAGAGCTTCAGCGTGATGGCGGCGCGGATCACCGCCTCCTGCCATTCCAGCGGCACCGACAGCGTCCGCACCCAGCCGCGCCAGTAGTCGGTGGTCTCGCGCAGCATGCGCGCGGCGGTGGTCGAGACCTCGGCGTCGAGACCTTCGTCCGGCCCGAGGAACAGTCCGATCTGCTCTTCCAGCCGGAAGGCTCGCTCTTCCAGGATGTGGCTGACGGGGGCATCGGTGGTGAGCCGCAGCGTGACCTCCTGGCCTACATAGCGGATGTGGTTCGAACCGGCGGTCGTGTAGCAGGGCCGCTCGCCGTAGTTCATCATCGGCCGCAACCGGATGCGGATGCGCGGCGTCCCGCGGATCGGCCGCACGATACGGACGAAGGCCAGCGGCCGGTACTGGCGGCCCAGGTGGCGGTAACGCGGCGAGAAATCGATGATCTCGATGGCCGCGCCCTCGGCGTTGCGGATCTCGGTACGCAGGATGGCCGTATTGCGGAGGTAGGCCTGAACGGTCTCCACCGCGCCCTCCACCTCGACCGCCCAGATGCCCGTCGCGTCCGCCGCCGCCGGATCCTTGCCGCCAAGCAGCGCCGAGAAGAACGGATCGCCGTCGACCCGCGGCACGCAGGCCCAGACATATCGCCCCGCCCTATCGATCAGGGCGCTCGCCGCGCAGTTGCCGATCGGGAACAGGTCCAGGTTCTGGCTCAAGCCCCATTGCTCCTGTCGCCGCGGAAGGGCCGCCGGCGGGCCCCCCGCCTGCGCATCGACTCTACAACGCAGCTTGGGAGGGTTTGGCTCCGCAATTCAACTGTAGCGGACGCGCAGGCGCGGGCCGTGGCTGTTGGAATGGACCGCCACCCGGGCGCCCTGGCGCTCGAACGTCAGGTCGATGTCGCCGTCCCCGACCGCCAGGCCGGTGACGGTCAGCCGGTCGATGCCGATCGGCAGGGTGGGGTCGCGGATCTCGACCTCGGCCCCCTCGCCGCTGATCGACAGGCCCAGGCACGCCTGCAGCATCATGAACACCGCGCCCGCCGCCCAGGCCTGCGGCAGGCAGGCCACCGGATAGGCCACCGGCGGCTCGCCGGCCGCGCGGGGGAAACCGCAGAAGAGCTCGGGCAGGCGCATCTCGAACTGGGTCGCCGCCTCGAACAGCGCGGCCGTCAGCTTCACCACCCCGTCGCGGACGCCATAGTACGACAGGCCAAGGGCGCTCAGCGCCGTGTCGTGCGGCCAGACCGAGCCGTTGTGATAGGACATCGGGTTGAAACGCGGCTGCCCGACCGCCAGCGTCCGCAGGCCCCAGCCGGAGAAGAACGCGCTCGAGAACAGGTGCTCGGCCAGCTTCTCCGCCCGATCCGCCCGGGGCAGGCCGGTGAACAGCAGGTGCCCGGGGTTGGAGGCCGCCACCCGGCAAAGCTGGTTCTGCCCATCGAGGGCGATGCCGTAGAAGCCCTTGTCCGGCATCCAGAACCGCTCCTCGACGACAGCGCGCAGCGCCGCGGCCCGTCCGCTCCAGCGCTCCGCTTCCTGTCCGTCCCCACGCCGCGCGGTCAGCGCCGCCATGGTGCAGTAGGCGGCGTAGGCATAGCCCTGCACCTCGACCAGGGCGACCGGACCCTGCGGGAACTGGCCATCGGCGTGGAAGATGGAATCGCTGGAGTCCTTCCAGCCCTGGTTCGTCAAGCCGCCGTCCATGGCCCGGGCGTACGAGATCAGCCCCAGCGGATGGCGGTCCGCCTTCATGGTGAGCCAGCCTGCAGCCCGCTCCAGCGCCGGCCACCATCGGTCGAGTTGGGCGTAGTCGCCCGTGCGCTCGGCAT
This sequence comes from Phenylobacterium sp., assembly GCA_036383735.1. Classification (GTDB taxonomy): domain Bacteria; phylum Pseudomonadota; class Alphaproteobacteria; order Caulobacterales; family Caulobacteraceae; genus Phenylobacterium. Next base: position 7,716 of record DASVNS010000089.1, read on the forward strand.
AGGCGCCGGCCAGGGCGACGAACAGCGCGGTGGTGTCGACCCCGCCGTAGTAGCGGCCGAACGGCACCTCGCCCAAGGCGGACATCTCTCCGCGCCGGGTCTCGTGCATGATCTTGCCCGGCTCGGAGTCCTGGAAGTCCGAGGCCTCCTGCGCCTGCCACTCGGCCAGGTAGGACAGCACGCCCTTGGCCAGGCTGGGCTCGAACCAGAGGATCTGCCACGCCGTCAGCAGCCCGTCGCGGCCGAAGCAGGTCGAGAACCAGGGGATGCCGGCATAGGGATAGGGGCCGGTCTTCATCGGCGTCGTCAGCAGCGCCAGATCCGCGCGCGATTTGTCGATCCAGGCGTTGAAGAGCCGGCCGTTGGTGGTGATCCGCGCGCCGTTGCGCCGGCGCTCGCGCATGGCGAAGCGGGCTCGCGCGGCGGCGGCGCGGAACCGGTCGCGAGACGGCGGGTCGGCGTCGGTTGTCCCCACCTCGACATAGATGTCGTGGGACTGGTCGGTCCGCAGCGAAACCTCGTACTGCGCCTGGCTGCCGGTCAGCGACGCCGGCGCCTCGGAAAAGCCGACGACGCTGGCGCGAGCCACCCCATCCAGGCCCTCGTAGTCGAACCGCACGGATTGACCGCTTACCGACGGCGCGGACAACCGCCCCCGCGCACGCCGCCGTGCGCCGCGAACCTCGAACATGTCGCGAAAATCGGCGTCGAACAGCAGCACCAGCGGCAGGCTGATCACGTCTGGGCTGTAGTTGGTGAGCCGGATCCTTTCGTAGAGCCGCTCGCCCCACAGGAAGCGCTTGCGCTCGAGATGGACCACGCCCGACGGACCGACCGGACCTGCCGGCGCGGGAATGGCGCGGTTCAGGCCGTGCGAGGTGAAATAGACGTTGTCCTGGCTGATCGCGCCCGACAACAAGGTCGGCGAGCGGTCGCCCAGGGTGAGTTCCCAGCGCGACAGGATGCGGGTGTCGTCATGGAACAGGCCATCGGCGGCGCCGGCGAAGTCGCCATGGCTGTCGGCGACGATGAAGGTGTCGCGGTCCTTGAGCGCATAGAGGCGCTGGGGAACGCGGGGTTCCTCGATCTCGCCCCATTCGACCCGTGTTTCGTGCGCGGGCGCAAGGTCGTCCATTCGGCGCTAATCCGGGGTCATGCGGCTTCCGTCACGGCTGCCGTCTGGGGGAGGCGTTGATAGATTTCGAGGTAACGGCGGGCCATCGCCTGCGCTGAGAACCGCTGCTCGAACCGTGCGCGCACCGCGCGCCGATCCAGCTCGGGCAGGCGGCCGACCGCCTCGCGCGCCTCGGCCTCGGAACGGACGATAAAGCCGGTCAGGCCATGCTCGACGATTTCCGGCACCGAGCCCCTGTCCCAGGCGATCACCGGCGTACCGCAGGCCATGGCCTCGATCATCACCAGGCCGAAGGGTTCCGGCCAGTCGATGGGGAACAGCAGGGCGTCGGCCCCGCCGAGGAACGCGGATTTTTCCGCATCGCCGATCTCGCCGACGAAGTCGATCGACGGATTGCCCAGCAGCAGGGGCTCGATGGCGTCTTCGAAATAGACCTTGTCGGCGTCATCGACCTTGGCCGCCATCCGCAGCCGCCGGCCCGTCGCCGAGGCGATCGCGATGGCCCGGTCCGGCCGCTTCTCGGGAGAGATGCGGCCTAGGAACGCGAGGTACCCCTCGCTGCTCGGGCTGAAGCGGTAGAGGTCTGCGGACATGCCGTGATGGACCGTCGCGGCCCAGTTCGCGGACGACAGCGGTCGGCGCTGGTCGTCGCTGATGGAGACCAGCGGAAATTGCGACCAGCGGCGGTAGACCGCCGGAAGGTCCTTCAGGTCCAGGCGGCCATGCAGGGTGGTGAGGGTCTTCTTCGCGATGTCCTCGAACATCGGAAACTGGATCATGTCCGTATGGAAGTGGATGACGTCGAACTCGGCGGCGCGCTGCCGCACCTGGCCGAGTTGCGTGAGGTGGGCCGCCAGATCCGACTTGAGATGCGCCGGGTCGAGACGGATCGCCTGGTCGCGCACGACGGCAAGCCGGCCAAGGGTCTGCGCTTCGGCGCTGGCGAACAGTGTCACCTCGTGGCCGAGCGCCACGAGCGCGTCGGTGAGATGGGCGACCACCCTCTCGGTGCCGCCGTAGAGCCGCGGCGGCACGGCTTCATACAGGGGTGGGACCTGGGCGATACGCATGCGACATCTCCGACGCCCGCGTCCTCGGGCGCGACTGACATTTATGGCTATGACGCCGGGCGCCCCCGGCAGGTTCCCGACGCGCGGCGAAATCGTGTGGCGCGCGGGTGCGATCCGGACGCTATGAGGCAGACATGATCGAGAGCTATCCCCGTGGCGCTGTCCTGGCCGACGCGGTCGCCCGCGCGATCCAGACGCAGCTGACCGCGGCCCTGCGCACGCACGGGCGCGCCGGGCTGGTGGCGACGGGCGGCCGTTCGCCGGGACCCGTCTATGACCGGCTTGCCGCCTCGACCGGCCTGGATTGGACCCGGGTTGTGGTCACCCTTTCCGACGAGCGATGTGTCCAGGCGGACGATCCCCATTCGAACGCGCGCCTCGTGCGCGAGCGGCTGCTGCGAGGACCGGCCGCCAGGGCCCACCTGCTGTCGCTGTGGCCGGAGCCCGCGCCCGCCGCCCTGGCCGCGCTCCAGCCTTTCGACGCGGTCATGCTGGGCATGGGCGAGGACGGCCATATCGCCTCGCTGATCCCGGGCGACCCCGGGCTGGAAGACGCCCTGACGACTGCGGAGCCGCTACGCCGCGTGCCGGCGGGGCTGGGCAAGCCGCCGGTCGCCCGTGTGACGCTCACGCTGCGCGCCTTGGCGAATGCACGCGCCATCTTCCTCTTGATTGCCGGGGAGGCTAAGCGCGGGGTGATCGAGCGGGCTTTGGCGGGTGAAGATCTGCCGGTCGGTCGGCTGGTCTCGCAATCCAAGGCGCCCATCCGCATCTTCTGGACCCCGGACGGAGGTTGAACCCATGCATCCTGTCACTGCCGAGGTCACCCAGCGGATCGTCGAGCGCAGCCGCGCGACCCGCGCCGACTACCTCGAACGCATGGAGGCCGCGCGCCAGGCCGGCCCTGGCCGCGGCAAGCTCTCCTGCGCCAACTGGGCGCATGCGTTCGCCGCCTCGCCGGAGGGCGACAAGCTGCGGATGCGCGACCCGGCCGCCCCGAACGTGGCGATCGTGTCGGCCTATAACGACATGCTCTCGGCCCACCAGCCGTACGAGCGCTTCCCCGACCTGATCCGCAAGGCCGCCCACGAGGTGAAGGCCACCGCCCAGTTCGCCGGCGGCGTGCCGGCCATGTGCGACGGCGTCACCCAGGGTCGGCCGGGGATGGAGCTGTCGCTGTTCAGCCGCGACGTGATCGCCATGTCGACCGCCGTCGCCCTGACGCACGACGCCTTCGACGCCGCGCTGATGCTCGGCATCTGCGACAAGATCGTGCCGGGCCTGTTCATCGGCGCGGCGGCATTCGGCCACCTGCCCACCATCTTCGTTCCCGGCGGACCGATGACGTCAGGCGCCTCCAACGCCGAAAAGGCCCGGGTGCGCGCCCTCTACGCCGAGGGCAAGGCGACGCGCGAGGAGCTGCTCGACAGCGAGATGAAGAGCTACCACGGGCCAGGCACCTGCACGTTCTACGGCACCGCCAATTCCAACCAGATGATGATGGAGATGACGGGGCTGCATCTGCCGGGCGCCGCTTTCATCAGCCCGAACACGCCCCTGCGCGACGCCCTGACCGCCGCCGCGCCCAAGCGCGCGGTCGAGATCCGCGACGGCGGCAACGATTACACGCCGTTCTCCGCGGTGATCGACGAGAAGAGCCTGGTGAACGCCATCGCCGGCCTGCTCGCCACCGGCGGCTCGACGAACCACACCCTGCACATCCTGGCCATGGCCCGGGCGGCAGGCGTCCTGATCACCTGGGAGGACTTCCACGACCTGTCGCGGGTCACGCCGCTGTTGGCGCGGGTCTATCCGAACGGCTCGGAGGATGTGAACGCCTTCCACGCCGCGGGTGGCATGGCTTTCGTCACCCGCACGCTGCTGGACCACGGCCTGGCCCACGAAGACGTCCGCACGATCGCCGGCGCGGGCCTGCGCCGCTACCAGCAGGAGCCGTTCCTCGACGACGGCAAGCTGGTCTGGCGGGACGGCCCGGCGGTCAGCCTCAACCGCGATATCCTGCGACCGGCGGACGATCCGTTCGAGGCCGAAGGCGGGATCCGCATGCTGAGCGGCGGACTGGGCCGGGGCGTCATCAAGACCTCGGCCGTGAAGCCGCAGCACCGCATCGTCGAGGCGCCGGCCCTGGTGTTCGAGGACCAGGACGAACTGCTGGCGGCCCACAAGCGCGGCGAACTCAACCGCGACTTCATCGCGGTCGTCCGCTTCCAGGGACCGCGAGCCAACGGCATGCCCGAACTGCACTCGCTCACGCCGCCGCTCGGTGTCCAGCTCGACAAGGGTTTCCAGGTCGCGCTCGTGACGGACGGCCGCATGTCGGGCGCCAGCGGCAAGGTGCCCGCGGCGATCCACGTCACCCCCGAGGCGGCCATGGGCGGCCCGTTGGCCTACGTCCGCGACGGCGACGTCATCCGGCTGGACGCCGAGGCCGGGACGCTGGAGATCAAGGTGGATCCGGCCGAGCTGATGCGGCGGGAGCGCGCGGTCTGCCCGCCTTCGGGTCATGGCTTCGGCCGCGAAATGTTCGGCTGGATGCGCCGCGCCGCCGGCCCGGCCGACACCGGCGCCTGCGCTCTGTTCGAGGCCGCCTGATGAAACCGCAATCGATCGGGCTGGTGGGCGACGTGGGCGGCACAAACGCCCGTTTCGCCCTGGTGGACGCGCAGGGCCACATCCGCAATCCGCGCAGCTTCACGTGCCGGGACTATCCCAACCTCGACGCCATCGTCGCCGAGTACATCGAGACCACCGTCGGCCGGAAACGGCCGCCGCGGGCGGTGATCGCCGTCGCCGGGCCGGTGCTGGACGGCGAGATCGAGTTCACCAACCTCGACTGGCGGGTGTCGGAGGGCGACCTGCTGGCCCACTTCGAATTCGAAGCCGTCGAGCTGATCAACGACTTCGCGGCTCAGGCGCTGGCCTGCCCGCTGCTGGAGGGCGCCGACCTGCGCCCGCTCGGCAAGGCCTTGCCCAAAGGGCCGCACCATTGCCCGATCGTGGCCTTGGGCGCCGGCACCGGCTTCGGCGTCGCGGGCCTGGCGCGCAGCGAGCGCGGCGACGTGGCGATCGCCACCGAGGGCGGGCATGCGGCGTTCGCCCCCTCCGACGAGGTCGAGTTCGAGGTCCTGCGGCGGCTGATGGCCAAGTACGGCCGCGTCTCCATCGAGCGGTTGCTGTCGGGCCAGGGCCTCTACGACCTCTATACGGCGCTGGCGGATCTGCGGGGCCAGGCGCCGGTGCTGCCCGATCAGAAGGCGGTCGCCACCGAAGGCCTGGTCGGCGATCCCCTCGCCGGTGAGGCGCTGGACCGCTTCGGCGGGATCATGGGCGCCGTCGCCGGCGATCTGGCGCTGACGTTCGGCGCCCGCGGGGGCGTCTTCATCTCCGGGGGTATCGCGCCCCGCATCGCCGAGCGGCTGGCCTCGGGCGCCTTCCGCGCGCGCTTCGAGGACAAGGGCCGGTTGTCCGACTACGTGGCCGACATCCCGACCTACCTGGTCCTGCACCCCTATCCCGCCATCGTGGGCGCCGCCCGCGAGCTTGAACAGATGGGACGCCTGTAGGCGCGCCGGTCAGCGCCCGGTGAAGTTGCCGGCGCGACGCTCCATCACCGAGCGGACGCCTTCGGCGAAGTCCTCGGTGCCCCGCAGGAGGGTTTGCTGCTCGTGCTCGATGTCGGTCTGCGCCCGAACCGCAGCGGCGAGCTTGGCGCGCAGGGTCTTGCGGGTGTTGACCACGGCGATCGGGGCATTGGCGGCGATCTCGCTCGCCAGCCGCAGGGCCGCGCGCCTCAGGTCCTCGGCCGGGACCAGCTCGTCGACCAGGCCCCAACCGAGCGCTTCCTCGGCCTTGATCCGCCGGCCGGTAAGGAACATCAGGTTCGCCCGCTGCTCGCCCACCACACGCGGCAGGGTGTGGGTCAGGCCGAAGCCGGGATGGAACGCCAGCTTCACGAAGTTGGCCACGAACCGCGCCTCCGGCGAGGCCACGCGGAAGTCGGCCACCATCGCCAATCCCAGCCCAGCGCCCACCGCGGACCCCTGCACCGCCGCCACGATGGGCGTGGCGACCGAGAATAGCCTGACGGCTTGATCGTACAGCGCCTGAACCCCGGCCATACCCGACGCCACGCTGTCGTTGGGCGCGGCGAAGTCGGCGCCGCCGGAGAAGGTCCTGCCTTCGCTCTGAAGCACGATCGCGCGGACGTCCGGCGAAGCGTCGGCCGCCTCCAACGCGTCCGCCACATCCTGCATGAACTCGACCGAGACGAAGTTGTGCGGCCCGCGGTCCAGGGTGACCACGGCCACATGCCCGTCGATCGCGACCTTCACGTGGTCGCCGTAGTCGTCCTTCATCGTCTCGTCCCCAACAGGTTCCTGGCCACCACCCACTTATGCACTTCGGTGGGGCCGTCATAAATCCGCATCGTCCGGAGCTTCGCCTGCATCAGCTGCAGGGGTAGTTCCTTGGTCATACCCATGGCGCCGAACGCCTGCATGGCCCGGTCGACCGTCTCATAGGCCATTTCCGTGGCGTACCACTTGATCATGCTGATCTCGGAACGCACGTCGCGCCCCGAGTCCTGCTTCCAGGCGCAGTCATAGGTCATCAGCCGCGCCGCGTGGATCTTAGTCGCCGCTTCCGCAACCCAGAACTGGACCGCCTGGCGCTCGCTGAGCGGCATGCCGAAGGTCTTCCGCTGGGGCGCGTACTCGATGACCATGTCCAGCGCCCGCTGGGCCATACCGATCGACCAGGCGGCCATCTGCACGCGGCGCGTCCCCAGCCGCACCTGCATGGGCGCAAAGCCGGCGCCCTCCTGGCCCAACAGCTTCCAACCCTCGACCCGGCAGTCCTCGAGCGCGATCTCGTAGGTGTACTGCCCGCCGACCATCGGGATGCGCCGCAGAACGTTGAACCCCGGCGTGCCCTTGTCCACCAGGAACGCCGACATGCCGCCCCGCGCGCCCTTGGCCTTGTCGGTGACGGCCATGAGGATGGTGAAGTCCGCGTCCTGCGCCCGGGTGATCCAGATCTTCCGGCCGTTGACGATCCAGTCGTCACCGTCGCGCACGGCCTGGGTGGTCATGGCGGCAGGATCCGATCCGGCGCTCGGCTCGGAGATCGCGATGGCGGACACGGTCTTACCGGCGACGTAGGGCGCAAGGTAGGCCTCGCGCTGGCGCTCATTCACCGTCGCGATCAGCATCCGCAGGTTCGGGCTGTCCGGCGGCAGGGTGTAGGGCGTGACGCAGCGGCCGATCTCTTCCTCGACCCCGACCATGGCCATCATCGGCAGGTCCGAACCGCCGACGTCCTCCGGGGCGTCCAGGCCGAACAGGCCCAGCTCGTAGGCCTTGGCGTCCAGGCGCTGCTGATCTTCGTCGGGCAGGTAAAGTCCCCGGCCATCGGCCTCGCGCGCCATGACGCCCGCCTCCAGGGGCATCAGCTCGTCGCGCACGAACTTCTGCACCAGATCCTTGAGCATGCGGTGCTCTTCCGGGAGCTCGAAGTGCATGGCGTTTCCCGTGGTTCTCGTCGTGTCGGCCATTGAACCGGCTGGAGCCAACGGATACTAGACCTGAACCTAAACGCCGTATGTAGATGCAAATTCCACATATGTGATCAATATGGCCTCATATCTGGAATAAGCGGCGCTCGGAGGATCGGTGGCTGACGGAGCGGTGAAGTCGGCGCAGCGGGCGCTGGAGATCCTCGAGGTCTTCGCGCGCCAGCGTCGTCCGCTCGCCTTGAAGGAAGTGCTCGAGGAGCTGGGCTATCCCACATCCAGCGGCTCGGCGCTGATGAAGTCGCTCGTGGCGATGGGCTATCTCGACCACGACCGCGAGCGCCGCACCTATTTCCCGACCATGCGCGTCGCCATGCTGGGCGCCTGGGTCCCGGCCGCGCTGTTCGGCGAGGCGCCGTTGCTGGCCTACCTCGAGGATCTGCACCGCAAGGTCGGCGAGACGGTGGTCCTCGCCGTCCAGAGCGACCTGCATGCCCAGTACGTCCACCTCATCCATTCCGCCGAGCCGCTGCAGTTCCGGGCGCCGCCGGGTCCGCTCCGCCCGCTCGCCCGGTCGGGGATGGGCCTGGTCCTGCTGTCGGCCAAGGCGGACGCCGAGATCGAGCGGCTGCGGCGGCGGATCAACGCCGCCGGCGACGGCGCCATGCAGTCGCGCGACGAGCTGATGGCCCGCGTCAACGAGGTGCGCGCCCGCGGCTACGCCTTCTCCAAGAACAGCATCTCCCCCGGCCTGGGCATCATCGGCGCCGCCCTTCCCAAGGGACCGTTCGGCCGCGGCGCGGCGGTCGGCGTCGCGGGCCGGGTGGGCCGGCTGGAGGAGAAGCAGCAGGATATCGTGGCCGAACTGCAGGCCATGATCGAACGGCTCGAACACAGGTGAGCGACGCATGACCCCGAAGACCATGGCCCCGGCCCCCACCGGCCCCCTGAGCGGCATCCGCGTCCTGGACCTGACCAGCGTGGTCAACGGCGCCTACGGAACCCAGATCCTCGCCGACCAGGGGGCCGACGTCATCAAGGTCGAGGATCCCGGCTCCGGCCGCGGCGACGGCGGCGACGTCATGCGGTGGGCGGGGCACCTTCCCAAGGACGCGCCCAGGGGCATGGGGCCGATCTTCCTGACCATCAACCGCAACAAGCGCTCCATCGTGCTCGACATGAAGTCCGAGAGCGGCAAACGGGCCATGCGCCGGCTCATCAAGTCCTGCGACGTGCTGGCCTCCTCCGTCCGCTACGACGGCATGAAGCGGCTGGGCCTGAGCTACGAGGAGGTGGCGGCGATCCGGCCCGACATCGTCTTCGTCCATGCCGCGGGCTACGGCTCGGAGGGTCCCTATGCGGGCGAGCCGGCGTACGACGACCTGATCCAGTCCGCCTCGGGCGCCGCCGACATCCTGGGCCGCACGGACGGTGACCCCACGCCGCGCATCCTCCCGACCCTGGTGGCGGACAAGGTCTCCGGCCTGTTCCTGTCGCAAGCGGTCACCGCCGCGCTGTTCCACCGCGCCCGGACCGGCGAGGGCCAGTTCGTGGAAGTGCCGATGTTCGAGTGCGTGACCAGCTTCATGCTGGTGGAGCACCTCTACGACCAGACGTTCCAGCCGCCGACCGGGCAATGGGGCTACCAGCGGGTGATCAACCCCAACCGCAAGCCCTACAAGACCAAGGACGGCTACATCGGCCTGCTGCCCTACACCGACCGGCAGTGGGACCAGTTCTTCCAGGCTGCGGGCTACGGCGACCTGATGCGGTCGGACCCCCGCTTCGCCGACTACGGTACGCGGACGAAGCATATCCGCGAGCTTTACGGCCTGATCGAAGAGGCCGCCGCCAGCAAGACCAGCCAGGAGTGGCTCGACATCCTCAAGCCGCTGTCGATTCCGGTGGTGAAGACCAACACGCTGGAGGAGCTGCCCGACGACCCACACCTGAAGGCCGTCGGCTTCTTCGAGGCCTACCAGCACCCCGACGTCGGCGGCTATCGCCTGATGAAACCGCCAGTGAAGTTCGCCAAGAGCCCGTCCAACATCCGCCGCCACCCGCCCAAGCTGGGCGAGCACACCGAGGAAGTGCTGGCGGAACTCGGCGAGGGCGAGGAGGCTCGCGCCTAATCCAAGCGTGACATGCTTGGGTGGGTCTAAAGGGGCACGAACACCGGCACGGGCGG
>DASVNS010000090.1:0-2082 GCA_036383735.1 Phenylobacterium sp.
AGCGAAAACGCCGTGCGCATCCAGATCGCCGTCGCGCTGATCGCCTATCTGCTGCTCAGGCTCGCCAAAGACGCCGTCAAGATCGTCGAAAGCCCACTCGCCTTCGCCAGGCTGGTCCGTACCAACCTCATGCACCGGCGGCCCATCGATCAACTGCTCAAGCCCCCGCCAGCGCCAGCCTCAGACCCGCGCCAACTCCAACTCAGCCTTCTACTCACCTGAACCGGACAGCTGTGGGTCAGGCCCGGCCATGACGAGTGTGGGGGGAACGCGGGGGGATGTGGGGGAATCAGTGCGCCGGGGCCGGCATCTTCGGTTGGATATCGAGGAAGTCGGGCGCGACGGCGTTGTACTGGGCGGTCCAGCCCAGGTCGTCGATCACGTCGCGGCCGCCCTGCCACATCATATGGAGCGCGACGTAGAGCACGATGGCCAGGCCGATGAAGCCGATCCAGCGGTACTTGTGCAGCAGCCGCGCGATGGCGTGGGCGGCGACGCCCATCAGGGCGATCGACAGCAGCAGGCCGAAGACCAGGATTCCCGGATGCTCGCGTGCGGCGCCGGCGACGGCCAGCACATTGTCCAGCGACATCGACACGTCGGCGACGAGGATCTGGATCAGCGCGTCCTTGAAGGTCTTCGGCTTGACCTTGGGCTCGGTGGTCGGGTCGTCGTCCATGGCCGCCTGGGCCTGGGCCTCGTCATGGGCCGCCTGTTCGCGCAGCTCGCGCCACATCCTCCAGCAGACCCAGAGCAACAGCAGGCCGCCGGCGAACAGCAGGCCGACGATCCCGAGCAGCTGGGTGGTGATCAGCGCAAAGCCGATCCGGATCGCCACGGCCGCAGCCAGACCCCAGAAGATCGCTCGGCGCCGCATCTCCGGCGCCAGGCCGCCGGCCGCCAGCCCCACCGCCACGGCGTTGTCGCCGGCCAGGACCAGGTCGATCATCAGCACCTGAAACAGGGCGGAGAGGGCCGAGGGGCTGAGCAGCTCTGCGAACATCGCGCCTCAATGCGTCAGCCAGCCATCCGCTGCAACAGGCGAAGCCGCAGGAGCGGCCCGTCAGCCGCGCGGTCGGGAGGCTTCGTAGAGCGCGATGGCGCTGGCGGCAGAGACGTTCAGGCTTTCGAACCCGCCCGGCATGGCGATCTTCGCCAGCTCGTCGCAATGCTCGGCCACCAGACGGCGCAGGCCTTCGCCTTCCGAGCCCATGACCAGCACGGTCGGGCCGCCGTCCAGGACATCGTGCAGGCTCTGCTCGGCCTCGCCCTCCAGGCCCACGGCGCGCCAGCCTGCGCCGGTGAGTTCGTCCAGCGCCCGGGAGAGATTGACCACGTGGGCGACCGGCACCCGCTCCACCGCCCCGGCGGCGGCCTTGGCCAGGGCGCCCGAGAGCTTGGGCGCGTTGCGGTCCTGCAGCACCATGCCCGCCACGCCGAAGGCCGCGGCCGAGCGGAGGATGGCGCCGACGTTCTGCGGATCGGTCACCTGGTCCAGCAGCAGCAGCACGGCGCCGGGGCGAGGCTCGAAATCCGACAGCTCGGCGTCCTCCAGCGGCGCGGGCCGCAGCGCGATTCCCTGGTGGACGGCGCCCTGAGGCAGGCCGAGGCCGATCTTGTGGGCGTCGGTGACCTCAAGAGCGCTCTGGCGACCGAACTTCGCCTCCAGCTGCCTGGCTTTCTCCGGCGTGGCGACCAGGTGCAGCGGCTCGCCGCGCCGCGGATTCGCCAAGGCTGCCTCCACCGCATGCCAGCCCCAGATCCAGTCGTCCGGGACGTTGGCTGGCCGGCGCTCCGAGCGACCTTGGCCGGGGGATTTCGGGCGGAATTTTTGACCCTTGCGGGCGTCGTTGCGTTCCGTAGGCGAGGCCACTATAAGACGCGCTCCGATTTGGGGCCCCTCGGTGGACCGCCGCTTTTGGACATCGAGCTGGGCGCTTTACGCCCCTCGCGTCCTTGGGCGGAAGCCTTTTCTCCGAAGGCCTCAATGAAGGCTCCGAGCGCGCTGGGGGAATGTCCCGAGTGGCAAAGGGGGGGGACTGTAAATCCCCTGCTGTAATGGCTTCGTAGGTTCGAGTCCTA
>DASVNS010000091.1:0-9351 GCA_036383735.1 Phenylobacterium sp.
ATCCAGAATGCGGTCTCGGCGCCCAAGGCGTCGAAGACCGAAAGCAGCCGGCCCCAAGGGGCCAGCACGGCTGGCTCGTCCAACTTGCCCGTTCCGATCACGCCGGTGGCGCCGTCCCGCAGCTTCCGCGACGAGCGCCCCGGCGGCTATGCCGAGTTCGCCGCCCAGATCATCGGCCAGGGCGGCGAGCGCCGCGGCCTGCGCGCCGGCCCCCCGCTGATGGATGCCGCTCGCAACGCCTACAACCGCACCGAATGGTCGGGCCGCTACGACCGCCGGGCCCGCAAGGGCGTAACGGCCCGCGAAGACATCTAATACCGCTGCATAGAGGGGACGCCCAGCCATCCGCTGCCGGCGGCGCCCGCGCAGGCCCCTTGGTAATCTTGGCGGGCTTGGCGGTCGTCTTGTTCTTTCGGCGGCGCGAACCGTGCCGTTCGACCCGTCAAATCCCCTGTGCGGAGGCGCCAGGCGGACGCCCAGAACGTCCGCAACGGCCGAAACTTGCCCGGCGGAAAGTTCCCCACGCTCGGAGAGACCGTCGCAAACACGGCGGTGATGCCCGTCCGCCCGAGGGACGTTGAAGGGGCGGGCCACCCGGATCGGCCGCTTGGCGCAGGACTTGCTTAACCGTGTTCGGACCCCTCCGACGCGGACCCGAAAATGTTGCTCATCCTCTCGCGATTTGTCGACGTCGCGGTCGTCACCCTGATCCTGAGCGCCTTCACCTGAGACCTGCTGCCAGCGGATCGCCGCGGGGGTCCTAGGTCTCGTCCACGCCGCCAGGGTTCCGGGCGCGCGACTGCAGCCACATGACACCGAACAGGTCGGAGAGCGAGGCCACGAGGCGGCCGAGGTTGGTGTACTTCGAGCGGCCGTGCTGGCGGTGACGGTGGTTCACCGGCCGGAACTCGACGCGGTAGCCCTCGCGCAGCATCAGCGCCGGCAGATAGCGGTGGATGTGGTCGAAGTAGGGAAGCCGCAGGAAGGCTTCGCGTCGGAACGCCTTGAGGCCGCAGCCGGTGTCGTTCGCGGTGTCGTTGAGCAGGCGCTTGCGCACGCCATTGCCGACCTTGGACGCGAACCGCTTGGCCTGGCTGTCCTGGCGTTTCACCCGCTCGCCGCCCACAAGGGCCAGCTCGGGCGGACCGGCCGCCAGCGCGTCGACCAGCGCAGGGCCATCGGCGGGGTCGTTCTGGCCGTCACCGTCCAGCGTGACGACGACCGGCGCGCGCGCCGCGAGTATCCCCGTCCGCAGCGAGCGGCTCTGGCCCGAGTTCCGTCGGTGCGCCAGGACCCGAAGCTGCGGGATCTCGCCGGCCAGGGCTTTCAAGGCGGCGCGCGTGCCGTCCCGGCTGGCGTCGTCGACGAAGATCAGCTCGTAGGCCCGGCCGGCAAACGCGGTGGCGATCTCGCGCGCCAGGGCCGGCGCCGCACCCTCCTCGTCATAGACGGGGACCACCACGGAGATATCGGGCGCTGAAGCCATGGCCCGCTCATAGCGGAAAACGTGGCAGGAGAAAGGATCGTGGTATGCACCCCCCATGACGCTGGATGCGGTCCTGACGAAATGGAGCGGCGGTTGGCGGGGGCCGGCGCTCGCCGCCTTCATCGCCTTCCTGGCCGGACTCCCCGGCCTGGTGGCCATGCCGCCGCTGGACCGCGACGAAGCCCGCTTCGCCCAGGCCACCGCCCAGATGCTGGAAAGCGACGACTATGTCGTGATCCGCTTCCAGGACGCGCCCCGCTTCAAGAAGCCGGTGGGCATCCACTGGCTGCAGGCGGCGAGCGTCAGCCTCGTCTCCAGCCCCGAAGCCCGGCAGATCTGGGCCTACCGCATTCCCTCCCTGCTCGGCGCCATGCTGGCGGCCGCGGCCTGCGCCTGGGGCGCGGCGGCATTCTTCGACCGCCGAATCGCCTTGCTGGCGGGCGCGATGCTGGGGGGCTGCCTGCTGGTCTCCACCGAGGCGTTCATCGCCAAGACCGATTCCGCGCTGGCCGGAACGACCACCCTGGCGTTGGCCGCCCTGGGCCGCCTCTATTCCGCGCGGCGGGGCGGCCCGGCGGCGGGGCGGCGCATCGTCTGGATCTTCTGGGGTGCGCTCGCGACGTCCGCCCTGATCAAGGGGCCGGTCGGGCCGATGGCGGCCTTCCTCGCGATGATCACCCTGGCCGTCTGGGACCGCCGCACCGGCTGGATCGCGGGCCTGCGGTGGTGGTGGGGGCTGATCATCGTCCTGGCGGTCGTCGGGCCCTGGGCCGGCGCGGTGACGGTGGCGACCGACGGAGCCTTCTGGTCCGAAGCCCTGGGCTCGGACCTGGCGCCGAAGCTGCTCGGCGGCCAGGAGAGCCACGGCGCGCCGCCCGGTTACCACCTGTTGCTCACCCCGCTGCTGTCGTTCCCGATGAGCCTGCTGTTGCCGGCCGCGGCCATCGCGGCGTGGCGGCATCGCGCCGAGCCGGGCGTGCGGTTCGCCATCGCCTGGCTGATTCCGACCTGGATCGTCTTCGAGGTCCTGCCGACCAAGCTGCCCCACTACCTGATGCCGGCCTATGGCGGCCTGGCGTGGCTGGCGGCGCGCGCCTTGGCCGAGCCGATCGGCGCCGCGGCGCGCTGGCTGGGCGCCGGCCTGCTGGCGATCATGGCCGCGATCCTGGCCGGAGCGGTCTTCTACCTGCTTTCCATCTACGGCGACGCGTCGGACGCCTGGGCGGCGACGCTGGCCGGCGGCTTGTTCGGCGCAGCGGGGTTGGTGGGCGCCTACCTGATGATCCGCCGGGCGCCTCGGGCGGCGGTGCTATCCTCGCTCTGTCTTGCCATCCTGGCGCACGCCGCCCTGGCGGCTGCGTTTGTCCCGCGGCTCGACCCGCTCTGGCTGTCCGCACGGCTCGAGCGGGCGCTGGAACAGACCCGCCTGCTGCCGCGCCAGGGGGTGGCCGAGGCGCCTGTGGCCGTGGCGGGCTATGCGGAGCCCAGCCTGGTGTTCGCCCTGGGCACCGCCACCGAGCTCGACGGCCCTGCCGAAGCCGCACAGGCGATCGTCGAGGGCCGTCCGGCCATCGTCGAGCAGCACGAGGAAGCCGCCTTCCGCGAGGCGCTGACGGCCCGGGCGGGAACCGCTGTCGCCGTCGCGCGCATTAACGGCATAGACTATTCGAAGGGTGATCCCACGACGCTTCGTGTCTATGTCGCCCCGGAGGTCCTCAGCGAGGTCAGACGATGAGCCGGCGTATCGAAATCGTGGAAGTGGGTCCTCGCGACGGCCTGCAGAACGAGAAGACGGTGCTCGACGTGGGCCAGAAGCTGGAGATGATCCAACGGCTCGAGGCTGCCGGCGCCCGCCGCATGGAGGTGGTCTCGTTCGTCAATCCCAAGCGCGTGCCGCAGATGGCCGGCGCCGAGGAGATCATGGCCGCCCTGCCCCACAGGCCCGGCCGTTCGCGCATCGGGCTGGTGCTGAACCTGCGGGGCTGGGAACGCTGCCTCGAAGCCGGCTGCGACGAGGCGAACGTGGTGGTCTGCGCCACAGATGGCTTCGGCATCCGCAATCAGGGCGCGTCCGTCGACGAACAGGTCACCACCCTGGCCAACATCATGGGCGCCCGCCGCCCCGAGGACCCGCCGGTGTCGGCGACGATCTCCGTGGCGTTCGGCTGCCCTTTCGACGGAGAGGTCCCCGAAGACCGCGTGGTTTCGATCGTCAAGGCCGCGGCTCAGGCCGGGGTCGCCGAAATCGCGCTGGCCGACACCATCGGCGTCGCGGACCCCTGGATGGTGCGCCGCCGCGTCGAATTGGCCCGCAAGGCCGCCGGCGACATCCCGCTACGCCTGCATTTCCACGACACCCGCAACACCGGCCTGGCCAACGCCTTCGCCGGCGTTGAGGCGGGCGTGGACATCCTGGACGCCAGCGTGGGCGGCCTGGGCGGCTGTCCGTTCGCGCCCAGCGCCACGGGTAACATCGGCACCGAGGACCTGGTCTACATGCTGGAGCGGGCGGGCTTCGAGACCGGCTATGACCTGGACCAGCTGATCGCGATCGGCGAGTGGGCGGCCGGCCTGGTGGGCAAGCGCCCCAGTTCGGCCCTCACCCGCGCGGGCGGCTTCCCGCTCACCGCGCCCGCAACGGTTCCATAGCCCTCTACTGGACGCGCTCGACGCGGTGACCCCGCGCGGCGAGCAGGGCCGGCAAGCCGTCGGGGCCAATCCATCCCAGAAGCATCGCGCCCGCCGGCGAGCCTGGGCATCCATCCCACGGTGTCCCCCGACATCGCACGCCGGATCCGGCGTAGGCGGGACTATGCCTCCCAAACCTGGAAATGCTTGGACAATTTCAGGCCCTGGCGCTGGTAGTGCGACCCCAGGTCGCCATAGAGGCGGGTCGGCTTCTCGGTCAGCGGTTCATAGACCAGCCGCGCCACTGTCTGCCCGTCCTCCAGGATGAACGGCGTCTCGTGGCTGCGGACCTCCAGCACGCCCTTGGAGCCCTTGCCGTGCGCCTCGTCGGTGCCGAAGCCCGGGTCGAAGAAGCCGGCGTAGTGGACGCGGAACTCACCCACCGACGGGTCGATCGGGGTCATCTCCGCGGCTTCCATCACCGGGATCTCGACGGCCTGCTTCGAGGCCAGGATGTAGAACTCGCCGGGGTCGAGCAGCAGCTGGCCGTCGCGCGGGTACAACGGCTCCCAGAAGTTGCGCGGGTCGTGGCCGTCCTCGTGGTCCAGGTCGACGACGCCGGCGTGGCGGCGACCGCGGAAGCCCGCGATCTCGCCCGTCAGGTCCACCCCGACGCTCTCGGTCCGCAGGCGCGGCGGCGTCCCGGTCTTCAGCCGCAGCTGGTTCAGGCGCGTGCCCGAGCGGACCAGCACCGAGAAGGTCTGCGGCGCGATCTCCATGTAGATCGGCCCCTCGTAGCCTTCGCGGACGTCGTCGAACTGGTCGCCGTAGTCCGACAGCAGGCGCACGAACACGTCGACGCGGCCGGTGGAGCTCTTCGGGTTGGCCCGCGCCGAGACGCCTCTGGGCAACTTCAGCCGCTCCTGAAGCTCGGCGATATAGACGCAGCCCCGCTCCAGCACCGCGCCCCGGGTGAGGTCCAGTTCGTGCATCGCCACCTGGGCGATCCGCTCGCGCACCGTCCCGTGGCGCGGCAGGAACGAGGCCCGCACGCGCCAGGCTTTGCCGCCCAGGCGCAGGTCCAGGCTGGCCGGTTGGACCTGGTCGTCTTCCCACGCCGTGGCCGACGCGATGGCGCCGCCGCCGATCAGGGCTTCGATGGACTGGCAGGGCAGAATGCCCGGGGCGTTGAGTTCGCTCATGGGCGGCGAACACTTACCGCCAAAGCACGATGTGGCAAGGCTTGACCGCAGGGGAAATGGCGCCGCCGCTCGGAAACCGGACCTTGACGGACGCCGGCGCCCGGCGTTCAAGCGGCGACCGTTTGTTCAGAGGAGGCCGTCATGGCGGAAGACCCGCGCGATTGGGAGATCGAGACCCGAGCGGTGCGCGGCGGCCTCATGCGCACCGAACACGGCGAGATCTCGGAAGCCCTCTTCCTGAACCAGAGCTTCGCCTATGAGAGCGCCGCGGCGGCCGATGCGCGGTTCGCGGGCAATGCGCCCGGGTTCATCTATCAACGGTTCGGAAATCCGACGACCCAGATGTTCGAGGATCGCCTCGCGCTGATGGAGGGCGCCGAGCTGTGCAAGGCCACGGCGTCCGGCATGGCCGCGGTGCACCTGGCGCTGATGGGCCTGGTCCGGGCCGGCGACCACATCGTGGCGGGCCGCGCCCTGTTCGGCTCGTGCCGCTGGATCCTCTCCGAATGGATGCCGCGGTTCGGGGTGGAAACCACCTATGTCGACGCCACCGACCTGCAAGCGTGGAAGAACGCGGTCAGGCCCAACACCAAGGTCTTCCTGGTCGAAAGCCCGGCCAACCCCCTGCTGGAAGTCACCGCCATCGGGGCGGTGGCCGAGATCGCCCACGCGGCGGGGGCCAAACTGGTGGTGGACAACGTCTTCGCCACCCCGATCTTCCAGAAGCCCTTGGCCCTGGGCGCGGACATCGTCGTCTATTCGGCCACCAAGCACATCGACGGCCAGGGCCGGGTGCTGGGCGGGGCGATCCTGGGCGCTGCGCAGCTGATGACCGACGCCTACAAGGACATGCAGCGGCACACGGGGCCGGCGCTGTCGCCGTTCAACGCCTGGCTGTTGCTGAAGGGTTTGGAGACCCTGGATCTGAGGGTGCGCCGACAGACCGAGAATGCCGCGAAGGTGGCGGACGCCGTGGCCGCGCACGCCAAGGTGCACAAGACGCTCTACCCCGGCCGGGCCGACCACCCGCAGGCCGCCCTCATCGCCAACCAGATGACCGGCGGCGGCAATGTAGTGGCCTTCGACCTGGGCAGCCGCGAGGCCGCCTGGCGGTTCCTGGATACGCTGCAGATCGTCGACATCTCGAACAACCTGGGCGACGCCAAGTCGATGGCGACCCACCCGTGCACGACCACCCACCGCTCCATGCCGGAAGCCGAGCGGCTGGAGATCGGCCTGACCGAGGGCTGGGTGCGGATGAGCGTGGGCCTGGAAGGCCCGGGCGACCTGGTGCGCGACGTGTCGCGGGCGCTCGACGCGGCATAAAGTTCCTCCCCCGTTGGGGGAGGTGGCGCGAAAGCGCCGGAGGGGGTCCGCTCAGAACGCGGTTGAGGACCCCCTCAGTCGGCATTCGCCGACAGCTCCCCCGTTGGGGAGCAATTTCAGGCCGCCGCTTCCAGCGTCTCCGGGGCGACGGCGTAGATGCGGCTGCAGTACTCGCAGGTGACGTGGATCTTGCCGTCGTCCTCGACCATGTCCTCGCGCTCGGCGCGGTCGAACGACTTCAGCACGGTCACGATCCGCTCCTCGTTGCAGCGGCAGAAGGCCCGCAGCGGCTTGGAGCCGAACACCCGCACGCCGTCCTCGTGGAACAGGCGGAACAGCAGGCGGTCGGACGACAGCTCGGTGTCCAGCAGCTCGTCCTCGCCCAGGGTCTCGAAGAACGCCTGGGTGCGCACCCAGGCCTCCAGCGTGTCGCCACGCGCATCGTCGGCGGCGATGTACTGGATGAGGAAGCCGCCGGCCCGCCAGCCCGACTCCTCCCGGCCGACAGCCAGCCGGACGCGGGTCGGCGTCTGCTCGGACTGGGCGAAGTACTGTTCGGCGCACAGGGCCAGGGTCTCGCCGTCGATCGAGGTCACGCCCTGGTAGCGGTCCATGTCCGGACCCTGGTCGACGGTCATCATGAAGACCCCCTCGCCCAGCAGCGTCTTGGCGCCCGGCCGCAGGAAGCCCTGGGAGACCGCCTCCACCTCGTCGGCGGCGAACCGGCAGTAACCGCGCAGGCCGCCCGAGGTGTCGTAATCGGCCACGACGTAGCGCACGGGACCCGCGCCTCGGGCCTCGACGATCAGCCGACCGTCGAACTTCAGGTTCGAACCCACCAGGGCGGCGAGCGCACAGGCCTCGCCGAGCAGGTTGGCGACCGACTCCGGATAGTCGTGGCCTCGGAGGATTTCCTCGATGGCAGGGCCCAGGCGCGCGATGCGGCCCCGGACGGGTTCGCCTTCGATCTGGAACGCGCCGACGATATCGTCGGGAATCTTCGTGTCGGACATGGGGGCAATATAGGGCGCGTCGGACGGGTTGCGAGCGGACGAGTTGTCCTATGCCCGACCCTGCCACGCCGCGCCGTTTCTCCTCAGATGGCGCCGAAGCACCAGGCCAGGATCGATTTCTGGGCGTGGATGCGGTTCTCGGCCTCGTCCCAGACCAGGCTCGCCGGGCCGTCGATGACCGCGTCGGTCACCTCCTCGCCGCGGTGCGCCGGCAGGCAGTGAAGGAACACCGCGTCCTTCTTTGCCGCCGACATCAGCTTCTCGTCGACCTGGTAGGGCTCCAGCGCCTCGATCCGCTCGTCGTGGTCGGTGTCGCCCATCGAGACCCAGGTGTCGGTGATCACGCAGTCGGCGTCGCGGACCGCCTCGAGGGGATCGTGGGTCGTCACCACCTGGCCCAGCTGCTCGGCGGCGCGCGCCAGGTCCATCATGTCCGGATGGAAGATGGCCGGCGTGGCGATGTTCAGCTTGAAGCCCAGCTTGGGCGCCGCGTGGATGAACGACGAGCACACGTTGTTGCCGTCGCCGACCCAGGCGAAGGTCTTGCCGTGCACGTTGCCGCGGTGCTCTTCGAAGGTCATCAGGTCGGCGATGATCTGGCACGGATGGCTCTTGTCCGAGAGGCCGTTGATCACTGGCGCCGACGACCACATGGCCAGGCGTTCCACGTCCTGGTGGACGTTGGAGCGGATCATGATCGCGTCGACCATCCGCGAGAGCACGCGGGCGGTGTCCTCGATCGGCTCGCCGCGGCCCAGTTGCATGTCCACCGCATTGGATATGATCACGTCGCCGCCCAGCTGGCGCATGGCCGCGTCGAACGAAAAGCGCGTCCGGGTGGAGTTCTTCTCGAAGATCATCGCCAGCGTCCGGCCCCGGGCCGGATGGTCTTCGTCGGGCTTGCCCTTCGGCCAGCCCGCGCGGGCTTCCTTGCGGGCCTTGGCGTCCTCCAGGATGATCCGGAGGTCGCTGCCGTCGAGCTTCCAGAGGTCGAGGAAGTGGCGGACAGCTTTGCTCACGCGGCCGCTCCCGACTTTTCCTCGAGCGCCTTGGCCCGCGCCGCCTCGCAGGACCGTTCAAACAGGCCGATGGCTTCCCGCGCCTCGTCCAGGCTGAGGGTCAGCGGCGGCAGCAGGCGCACGCAGTTGTCGCCGCCGCCAGCGATCAGCAGATGGTTGTCGCGGGCGTGCTGCATGAAGTCCCGGTTCGGCGTCGCCAGCTTCACACCGATCAGCAGGCCCTTGCCGCGGACGTCGAGCACCACGTCGGGATAGCGATCCTTGAGGCCGGAGAGCTGCTGGTTGAGATAGCCGGCCACCTCGCGGACATGGGCCAGAAGTTCCGGCTTCGCCAGTTCCTCGACCGAAGCCACGCCCACCGCCATCGCCAGTGGGTTGCCGCCATAGGTCGAGCCGTGCGAGCCCGGTGTCATGCCCTTGGCCGCCGCCGCCGTGGCGAGGCAGGCGCCCACCGGGAAGCCGCCGCCCAGGGCCTTGGCCACCGCCATGATGTCGGGTTCCGCCGCGCCGTCCGCCCACTCGTAGGCGAAAAGCTTGCCGGTCCGGCCGAGGCCGCACTGGATCTCGTCGTAGATCAGCAGCGTGCCGGTCTCGTCGCAGAGCTGGCGGATGGCCTTCAGCTGGGTCTCGGTCCACGACCGCGCCCCGCCCTCGCCCTGCACGGGCTCCAGCAGGAT
>DASVNS010000092.1:0-9562 GCA_036383735.1 Phenylobacterium sp.
GGCGAACGCGACACGGTGA
This sequence comes from Phenylobacterium sp., assembly GCA_036383735.1. Taxonomy (GTDB): domain Bacteria; phylum Pseudomonadota; class Alphaproteobacteria; order Caulobacterales; family Caulobacteraceae; genus Phenylobacterium. The sequence goes on from DASVNS010000092.1 coordinate 20, forward strand.
AGGACATGCTGGGCTAAGCACCCGAACCACGGAACACACGAAAAGCGCCAAAGGGCTCGGCTGCCGCCGGGCCCTTTTTTCGTGGCCCGTCGTTCCTCGCGCGCACGCTCATGCAAAAAGGGCGGTCGCTAAGGACCGCCCTTCGTTCCTCGGGTCCGAGGCGAGGACTACTTCTTCAGCATGCCCTGGATTTCGGCCTGGGTGGCGTTGACCGTGGCTGCGCCGCCTTCGACGGCGAGGCTGGTGGTGTCGACCGCGAAGGTGTCGGCGCCCATCTTGATGGTGGCCGTCTTCTTGCCATCGGCGCCGGTCTTCACGTCGGACACCTTGCCGATCATAACGCCGGTGTTGTCCTTCACGTCCATGCCGGTTGTGACACTGACGTTGGCGCCGGAGGCCGACGCGCTGGCGGCGCCCGTGGACGAGGCCCCTGCGCCGACCGCGTCGTAGTCCGAACCCGTGGATGACGAGGACATGGACGGCGGCGTCGCCCCGGTGGAGGGGGTCGCCGGCGACTCACCCGGTGTCGCGGGCGTCGCGGCGGTCGAAGGCGGCGACGCCGAATGAGCCTTCGAGCTCTGCGCCAACGCCGGAGCGGCGGAGAGGGCGAGCGCCGCGACAGCGGCCAAGGCGAGGGGTTGGTTCATAGGCATGAAGCTCCGATACATGCGCCCCCGCACCCGGCCTGCAAGAACCCGCCGCGCCACCGATGGTTCCGCCGGCCCGCTCGCTTCGATAGGCAAACCTCTGCAGCAAGCGTTGTTTCGCGGGGCTGCGGTCTATAGGTTGGCGCTTCTTTTTTTGGGATCGCCCGGGGACGGGGCAGAGCGCGCATGGATCAGGTCGAGAAACGCACCTTCACGGACGAGGAGGCGCTGAGCTTCCACCGTTACCCGACGCCCGGGAAGATAGGTGTGACGGCGACCAAGCCGATGAGCACCCAGCGCGACCTCAGCCTCGCCTATTCGCCCGGCGTGGCCGTGCCGGTCCTGGCGATCGCCGCCGACCCCGAGCTCGCCTACGAATATACGTCCAAGGGCAATCTGGTCGCGGTCATCTCGAACGGCACCGCCATCCTGGGCCTGGGCAACCTGGGCCCGCTGGCTTCCAAGCCGGTGATGGAAGGCAAGGGCGTGTTGTTCAAGCGCTTCGCCGATGTCGACGCCATCGACGTGGAGATGAGCTCCACCGACCCCGACGAGATCATCACCGTGGTGAGGTCGATCGGCGTCACCTATGGCGGCATCAACCTCGAGGACATCAAGAGCCCCGAGTGCTTCCGGATCGAGACCGAGCTGCAGGAACTGCTCGACATCCCGGTCTTCCATGACGACCAGCACGGCACCGCGATCATCTGCTCGGCCGGCCTGATCAACGCCTGCGAGATCACCGGCCGCAAGCTGTCCGAGATCAAGGTCGTGCTGAACGGTCCGGGCGCCGCCGGCATCGCCACGCTGGGCCTGATCAAGGCGCTGGGCGTGAGGCCCGAAAACGTCATCGCCGTCGACCGCAAGGGCGTCCTCTACCGGGGCCGCCAGGAAGACATGAACCAATGGAAGTCGGCGCATGCCGTCGACACCGACAAGCGGACGCTGGCCGAGGCGCTGGAGGGGGCCGACGTGTTCATCGGGCTTTCGGCGAAGGGCGCGCTGACCCAGGACCACATCAAGACCATGAAGCCGAAGCCGATCATCTTCGCCATGGCCAATCCGGACCCGGAGATCACGCCCGAGGAAGTCTACGAGATCCACCCGGACGCTATCGTGGCGACCGGCCGCAGCGACTACCCGAACCAGGTCAACAACGTGCTGGCCTTCCCCTATCTGTTCCGCGGCGCCCTCGACGTTCGGGCCCGGCAGATCAACATGGAAATGAAGATCGCCACGGCGAACGCCCTGGCCATGCTCGCGCGGGAAGACGTGCCGGACGAGGTGGCCGCGGCCTATCACGGCGCCCAGCTCAAGTTCGGGCCGGAATACATCATCCCCACGCCGTTCGACCCCCGGCTGCTCTCCTATATCCCGCCGTTCGTCGCGCAGGCGGCGATGGACACGGGCGTGGCGCGCAAGCCGATCGCCAACATGGACGCCTATCGCGCCACGCTGGCCCAACGGCTGGATCCCACCGCCGCCTTCTCCCAGAAGCTCCAGGGCGTCGTGCTCTCGGGGCCGCAGAAGAGGATCGTCTTCGCCGAGGGCGAGGAACAGTCGGTGATCCGCGCCGCCTACGCCTTTCAGACCCAGGGGCTGGGCAAGGCGATCCTGGTCGGCCGCGAGGATCTGGTGCACCAGAACATGCGCGCGGCCGGCCTCGATCCGGCCGAGGCCGGCATCGAGGTGATGAACGCCCGGCTTTCGCATCACAACGCCGCTTCGGTGGACTACCTCTACGCCCGGCTGCAGCGCGAAGGCTACCTGCGCCGCGACGTGCAGCGCCTGATCAACCAGGACCGCAACAGCTTCGGCGCCGCCTTGGTGGCGCTGGGCCATGCCGACGGCATGGTCACCGGCGTGACCCGCAACTACGACCAGGTGCTGGAAGAGGTGCTGAACCTCATCGACCCCGCGCCCAACGGCCGGATCATCGGCATGAGCGTGGTGATGGCCAAGGGTCGCACCCTGTTCATCGCCGACACCAACGTCACCGAGATGCCGGACGCAGAGGAGTTGGTGGAGATCGCCATCGAGGCGGCTCGCGCCGTGCGCACCCTGGGCTACGAGCCCAGGTTGGCCTTCATGAGCTACTCGACCTTCGGCAACCCCATGGGTCAGCGTTCGGATCGCGTCCGCAGCGCCGTGGCCATGCTCGACGAAATGGACGGGATCGACTTCGAGTACGAAGGCGAGATGCCGCCCGAGCTGGCGCTGGAGCCGGAGAGCCGGGGCGCCTATCCCTTCATGCGCCTGACCGGGCCGGCCAATGTGCTGATCATGCCGGCCATCCATTCCGCCGCCATCTCGACCCAGCTGATCAAGTCGCTGGGCGGCGCGGAGGTGATTGGGCCGATCCTGCTCGGCCTCGACAAGCCGGTGCAGATCTGCCCGCTCGGCGCCTCGGTGTCCAAGATCCTGCAGATGGCGACGGTCTGCGCCTACGACCGGCCGCTGGTGGAGATCGCCGAATAGTCGCCTTCTCCCTACCGGGCTTCGCTCGGGGAAGAGGAGATGCTATGAGCCGCGCCCCTCGGGACGGGCACTCATGTCGTACAGTCTTGGCATCGACTTCGGGACCACCAACACCGTCCTGTCGCTGGCCCACGAGAGCGGTCCGGCGCATCTGGTGCGGTTTCCGGCGCCGGAAGGCGAGCTGTTCGCGTTCCGGTCCTGCCTGTCGTTCTACGCGCCCTCCGACAAGGCGAGCGACCGATCGGTGGCCGCCGGGCCATGGGCGATCGAAGCCTATGTCGAGGATCCCGCCGAAACGCGGTTCATCCAGTCGTTCAAGAGCTTCGCCGCCCAGGAAAGCTTCAGCGAGACCCTGATCCTGGGGCGGCGCTACCGCTTCGAGGACCTGCTTTCGACCTTCCTGCTCAAGGTCCGCGACTATGCGGGCGCCGCGTTGGGCGAGCTGCCCGACAGGGTCATCGTCGGTCGGCCCGTCAAGTACGTGGGCGCCTCGCCGAACGAGGCCCTGGCCTTGGCGCGCTATCAGACCGCTTTCCAGCGGATGGGCGTCAAAGAGGTGCTCTACGCTTACGAACCGGTCGGCGCGGCCTTCTTCTTCGCCCGCCAGCTCGAGCACGACGCCACGGTGCTGGTCGGCGACTTCGGCGGCGGCACCTCGGACTTTTCGATCATCCGCTTCGAGCGGCAGGCGGGGGAAATGCGGGCCATCCCGCTGGGTCGGGCCGGCGTCGGCGTCGCGGGGGACGCGTTCGACTACCGGATCATCGACAACCTGGTCTCGCCCGAACTGGGCAAGGGTTCGAGCTACACCTCGCTCGGCAAGGTGCTGCCGGTGCCCAACCGCTACTACGCCGCCTTCGCGCGCTGGGATCAGCTGGCCCTGATGCGCGCCGGCCGCGACATGCGCGAAATCCGCCGGCTGGAGCGGGACGCGGTCGAGCCCGATAAGATCGCCCGCCTGGTCGAGACCCTGGACGAGAACTACGGCTATCAACTCTATCGGGCGGTCTCACAGCTGAAGGGGGCGCTTTCGAAGCACGACGTCGCCCAGTTCCGCTTCGAAGCCGGCTCCATCCGCATCGTGGGCGACGTGGCGCGGCCGACGTTCGAGGGCTGGATCACGCCGGAGCTCCTGCAGATCGAAGCCGCCGTCGATGCCGCTCTGGCGGACGCCAACCTCGCCGCGACACAAATCGACCGGGTGTTCCTGACCGGCGGCTCGTCCCTGGTCCCCGCCGTGCGGGCCATTTTCCATCGACGCTTTGAGCCATCGAGAATCGAGACCGGAGCCGAACTGGAGTCGATCGCGACCGGACTCGCTTTGATGGGGAAAGAACGCGATCTGAGCCTCTGGACTACGCGCTCCGGTTGAAAACTTTTGCTTACACGAGGACGTTAACTATCTGGAACAAAAGAACGTTTCCTTCACCAAAAATTAAGCGTTACTGTTCGGGTGCGCTGCAACGGCTCCGCTAGTTGTGTTTTTTGGCATTCTGGAATGACGGGTAAATTCAGCTGTTCGGGGGGCGTCGCCAAGACGTCCAAGGGGGCCCGGGGGGGCCGGGCGATGCTGCTCCTGGCGGCCAGCCTGCTGGCTCTTCCGGAGATGTCGCGCGCCGAATGCTTCGAACGGATGAGCCGCATTCCGGTCTCCGCCCCTGCTGGCCCCGAAGCGCCGAAATTCCGACTGAACATGCTGCGGACCAGCCCCGCCGCCTCGCCGGCCGCGACGCCCAGGCGGCCCCGCGCGACGAAAGCCGCGGGCCAAGCGACCCACAAGGCGCGGCCGGTGCGGAAAGCGTCCTACCACCGCCCGGCGCACAAGAAGCCGGCGGGACTGCATCGGGCCGTGGCCCATCCGCCGACTCCCTCTGCGCGGCCGTCGCCGCGGCCCACGCCCATGCCGGTGGCCGAGCGGGAACTGGCGACGCCCCGGTCCTTCGCTCTGATCCAGACCACCGTCTGTGAAAGCAACCCTGGCGCCGCCGCGGCGCCGGAGGTGTCCACGCCGGTCCTCGCCATCGCGCCCGCGCCAGCGGATCCGCCGGTCATTCCGATCCCCGCGACAGACACCGACAACCTGCTGTTCCCGTTCCTCTCGCCCGGCGGAGGCCCGGGATTTCCCGGCGGGCCGACCTTTGTGCCAGGTGGTCCCACGCCAGGCGGACCGCCCAGGACCACCACGCCAAAACCGCCGATCACGCCCCCGGATGAGGGCCCCGAGGACAAGCCGCCGGTCACGCCCCCCGACGAGGGCCCGCCGATCGTAGTTCCCCCCGAGGACAAGCCGCCGCCGACCGGCAAGCCGCCCCCCACGCTCATCACGGAAATTCCGGTCCTTCCGCCTACGGCGCCGATTCCGGAGCCGGCGACCTGGGCGCTGATGATCGTGGGCTTCGGCATGCTCGGCGCGCGCATGCGGCGGCTACGGCCCCAGACCTGATCGGCCTTCCGCGGCCGATATCCTGCCGGTGTCACCGCACGCGGAGGCTCACCGCTTGCGCAGTGTCGGGCTCTCCAGATCGAGGTCTGCGACGGGGATCACTTCCAGCGACGGCAGCTTGGCCTTGAGCGACGCCGAGAACGTCGCGGCGTCCCCAGCCACCACAACGCTGGCCTGGCCCGGATCGAATACACGCTTGGCGAACGCCTGCACCTGGCCGGCATCGACCGCCTCGACCTTGGCCGTGTAGCGGCCGACCTCGTCCAGCGGAACGCCGTAGAGCGCCAGGTTGCCGAGGATGTCCGCGAGGCCGCCCGAGGTGGCAAGCTCTCGGCCATAGTCGCCCACCAGCACCGACTTCCGGGCCTTCAGTTCGTCGGCTGTGGCCGGCGTCGCCGCGAGCTTGGTCATCTCGACATCGATCAGGTCCAGCACCTCCGCGGCAGACTCGTTCTTCGTCTGGGCGCTGGCGCGGAACGAGCCGGTGGTGCGCGCCGTCGAAAGGCTGGCGCGCGCGCCGTACGACAGGCCGCGCTTGATACGGATCTCCTGGTTCAGGCGGGCCGAATAGCCGCCCCCCAGGACCGTGGTCGCGACCACCGCGGGATAGTAGTCGGGGTCGTTGCGGGCGATGGCCGGCTTCATCACGTTCACCGAGGCCTGGCCGGTGCCGGGAATATCGATGGCGATGGCGCGAGGCTTGCCGGCCGGTGAAATGGCCGGGGCCGGAGCCAGGGGCGCGGCAGGTTTCTTCCAGCCGCCAAACGCCGTCTCGGCCAGCGCGAACCCTTGCTCGACCGAAATATCCCCGGTCAGGACAAGGACGGCGTTGTCGGGCCGGAACCAGGCGGAATGCAGCGTCGCCAAGTCCGCCGGCTTGAGGCGCGTGAGCGACTCGGGCGTGCCCTGTGGCACATGTCCGAACGGGGTGCCGCCGAAGATCACCGGCGCCGCGGCGAAGCCCGCGACGGAGCCCGGTTGCTGGTAGGCGACCCGCAGGCCGTCCAGCGCCTGCTCGCGCTGCCGCCCCAGCTCCTCGGCGGCGAAGGCCGGGTTCTCGGTCACATCGGCCATGATCGCCAGGGCCGTGGGCAGTGTATCCGGCATGGCGCTCACCGTGACCGAAGAGGATTCAAGCCCACCGCCGGACGACAGGCTGGCGCCCAGGCTCTCGATCTGGCTGGCGATCTGCTGCGCGGAGCGGCTCTTCGTGCCCTCGGTCAACATTCCGGCCATCATGTTGGCGGCGCCGGCCAGGCCCTGCGGATCCGCCCAGGCGCCGGTCTTCACCGTCAGGTCCGCGGTCACCAGCGGCAGGTCCGACGAGCGAGCGACGATCACCCGCAATCCATTGGCCAGCACCTTCTCGCCGGGCCTGGGCAGGACGGGCTGCACGGGTTCGCCGATGGCCGGCGGCTTGGCCCGCTCCGCCTCGGGCGCGAGAACGAAGACCGGCCCGTCGAAGCTGGCGACCGTCTTCGGCGGCGTCGGAACGGCCGCCACGGCCTCACCCTTCGGCCGCTCGCTCTCGGGCCGGTAGCGGATGGTCATGCGGCGGTCCTCCGCCAGGTACTTGACGGCCACGCGCTGGACGTCGGCGGCGGTGACGGCCTGCAGTTTGCCCAGCTCGGTGTTCGCGGCATTGGGGTCGCCATCGACCCGCAGGGCGTAGCCGATGGCGCTGGCCCGGCCCTCGATGGTCTCGCGTTCGCGGAGCGCGCCGGCCAGCAGCTCGTTCTTCGCCTCCGTCAGCTCGGCCGCGGCGGGCGGCGCGGCGCGCAGGCGTTTCACCTCGGCCAGCAGGGCGGCCTCGCCGTCGACGATGGTCTTGCCGTTCGACATGATCGCCCCGACCATGAACATGCCGGGGTCCTGCGGCAGGTCGGCGCTGGAGAACGCCTCCACGGCGATCTGCTTGTCATAGACCAGGCTGTTGTAGAGCCGCGACGACTTGCCCGCCGACAGGATGGCGTCCAGCACCTTCAGTGCCGGGGCGTCCGGGTCGGAGGCGGCCGCGCCCTGCCATGACAGCACCACGGCCGGCAGCGGCACATTGGGTCCATAGCCGTCGAACACGCCGGGCTTGGTGCGCCGCGGTTCCTTGACGGTCACCTTCGGCAGCGGTTGTTCCGGGTTCTTGAGTCCACCGAAATACTTGTCGACCCAGGCGTCGAGCTGCGCGGGATCGAAGTTCCCGACCACGATCAGGGCGGCGTTGTCGGGGCGGTAGTAGGTGCGGTGGAAGGCGCGGACATCGTCCACGGTCGCGGCGTCCAGTTCCTCGATCGAGCCGATCCCCGGGCGCTTGTACGGATGCGTCGTGTAGCTGGCCTGGGGCAGGTAGAGCGCGGTAAGCCGGCCGTAGGGCGAGGCCAACACCCGTTGGCGCAGCTCTTCCTTGACCACGTCGCGCTCGGATTTGAACACCGCCTCGTCGACGACCAGCGTGCCCATCCGGTCGGCCTCGGCCCAGACCAGTCGCTCCAGGTGGTTGGCCGGCACAACCTCGTAGTAGTCGGTGTAGTCGTCGGCGGTGGACGCGTTGTTGAAGCCGCCCACATCCTCGGTCATGCGGTCGAAGGTCTCGGCCGGCATGTTGCGGGTGGCCTTGAACATCAGGTGCTCGAACAGGTGCGCGAAACCCGAGCGGCCCTGCGGGTCGTCCTTCGAGCCCACGCCGTACCAGACCTGCACCGAGACGTTGGGCGTCGAGCGGTCCTGCGAGGCATAGACCTTCAGGCCGTTGGGCAGGGTGCGGGACGTGAACTGGATCGGCGGCGCCTCGGCCGCCCTCGCCGGGCCGGACAGCGCGGCGGGCGCCAGCGCGGTCGTGGTGAAGAGAACGGCGAGGCCGGCGGCGCGGAACGTGCGGAGCATGGAGCATCCCGGTTGAGGCAGGGTGGCCCAAACCCTTAGCACTCAACCGCCGCACGGGAAGCTTACGAGGATGTCATGTACGGGGTTCGACGATCAGCGCTCTTGCGGTGAACACGGGGACAATCGCACAATGGGGCCATGTTCGACTGGAATGACCTGAAGGCGTTCCTGGCTGTGGCCCGCGGCGGCTCGACGCTCGCGGCGTCGCGGGCGTTGGGCGTGAACCAGACCACCGTGGCCCGGCGCATCGAAAGCCTCGAGCACGACCTTGGTCTCAAGCTTTTCGAGCGGGGCCAGACGGGCAGCCGACTGACCGAGGTCGGACAGTCGATGATCCCGGAGGCCGAAACGGTGGAGCGGGCCGCGATCCGCTTCGCCAACCAGGCGGCGAGCCAGATGCGCGGCGTGGCCGGCGCGCTGCGCTTCACCACCAGCGAACTGATCGCCAACAACATGGTGATCCCCGCGCTGGTCGAATTCCGCAAGGTGCATCCGAGCGTCCAGGTGGACCTGGTGGTCACCGACCGCCAGCTGGACCTGGAGGCGGGCGAGGCCGACCTGGCCATCCGCACCAGCCGGGCGCTGGCGCCGTCGGACCTGGTGGCGCGCAAGATCGGCGACCACGAAATGGCGCTATACTGCAGCCGCGACTACGCTGGCCGGTCCGGGATCCCGGAAACCCTGGAACACCTCAGGGATCATGATCTGATCGACGTCACCACCGAGGTGGGAGAGGTCCCCGCCGCCGGCTGGATGACGCAGTATTCGGGAGGCAAGCCGCCGGTCACCCGTTGCAACAGTCTCGGCAGCCTTGTGCATGCGGTGAAGGCGGGCCTGGGCATCGGGCTGCTGCCGGCCACGGTCGGCGACACGGACCACGATCTGCTCCGTTGCTCGGGCTTCATCGAGGAAGGGCGTTCCAGCTCGTGGATCGTCACCCGGCGCGAGCTCAAGGATACGCCCCGCGTGCGCGCCTTCATCGACTTCATGGCGCCCTACCTGCAGCGTGAACTCCACCGCGCCGAGGAACGTGGCCGTGAACGGCTGGCCGAACAGGCGGCCACGGTGATGCCGTTCCCAGCGAAGAACGTCAGCTAA
>DASVNS010000093.1:0-2632 GCA_036383735.1 Phenylobacterium sp.
GACAACAAGTTCGGCGTCAGCTTCTCCGAGGCCGAGCGGCTCTACGCCAACGCCTCGAACATGGCCGGCGTCCGGCCCGCGGGCGTAGCCTGCCACATCGGCAGCCAGATCACCGACCTGGCTCCCATGGAAGCCGCCTTCGGCAAGATGCGCGGGCTGGTCGAACGGCTGAAGGGCGAAGGCCTGAGCGTCGAGCGCCTGGACCTGGGCGGCGGCCTGGGCGTGCCCTACTTCAACCAGCCGGAACCCCCGGGCGTCGTCGCCTATGCCGCCATGATCCGCCGGGTGACCAAGGGCCTGGACGTCCAGCTGGCCTTCGAGCCCGGCCGGATGATCGCCGCCAATGCCGGCGTGCTGGTGGCCCGGGTGAACCACGTCAACGAACGTCCCGAGGGGCGCAAGTTCCTGGTGCTGGACGCGGCCATGAACGACCTGCTGCGGCCGGCCATGTACGACGCCTACCACGACATCCGGCCGGTGGCGCCGCGCGCGGGAGCGCCTGTGACCTATGACGTCGTGGGCCCGGTCTGCGAGACCGGCGACACCTTCACCCGCGACCGCGCACTGCCGCCGCTCGAAGCCGGCGACCTGGTGGCCTTCATGAGCGCCGGGGCCTACGGCGCGGCGATGGCCAGCGAGTACAATTCCCGACTGCTGGTGCCCGAGGTGCTGGTGAAGGGCGACCAGTACGCCGTGGTCCGCCCGCGCCCGACCTATGACGACATGCTGGACCGGGAGCGCTCGGCGCCCTGGCTCTAAAGGTCCAGGTGCATGAACTGGTTGAACGCGCTGCCGACATAGTCAGCGAAGACGTCGCCGCTTTCGAAACCGTATCGCACGTAGAGGGCGATGGCGGCGTCGAAGGCCGGGCCGCTGCCGGTCTCCAGACTGAGCCGCGTCAGGCCGCGCCGCCGGGCCTCGCCCATGATGTGCTCCAGGACCGCCGCGCCCACGCCCCGGCGCAGGTAGTCCGGATGGGTGCGCATCGACTTGATCTCGGCCCCGCCGCCACCCAGCTCCTTGAGCGCCCCGATCCCGGCTATCGCCTCTCCGCGCCAGGCGGTCCAGACGGTGACGCCGGGCGCCTTGAGCCCCGAGAGGTCGAGCGCGAACGAATGCCCCGGCGGCGAGCTGGCGTGCATGCCGGCAAGGTGCAGCCTCAGCAGATCCTGGGTCTGGGCGCCGGAAAGGTCGTCCTCGCGAACAAGCAGGGAGTCCGCTGTGCTGCGCATGCCGAACCCTCAGTCCATGGCGCCGATGTAGGGCAGGCCGCGCATCCGACCGGCCACGTCCATGCCGTAGCCCACCAGGAACCGCGCGGGAGCTTCCCAAGCGACGAAATCCGGCTCGATGGCGCGCGGCGTGGGCCAGGGCTTGCGCGCGAAGACGGCGGTCAGCACCTCGCTCGCACCCGAGTCCCGCACCAGCCGCGAAGCCTCGGAGAGCGAGAGGCCGGTGTCGAACACGTCATCCACCACCAGCGCCTTGCGCCCGGCGATCGGCCGCTGCAGGTCGGCCCGCACCTCGCACCGGCCGCTGGACTGGCGCTCGTCCTTGTAGGACGCCAGCCAGAGGGCGTCGAAGCCCACCATCCGGCCCTGGCGGGCCAGCGCGCGGGTCAGGTCGGAGGCGAACCACAGCCCTCCCGTCAGCAGGCAGACAACCACCGTTTCGTCGTCGATGCGCGGGGCGATCCGGGCGGCGAGGGCCTCGATCCGCGCCGTCACCTCGGACTCGGCGACCAGGACGGCGGGCGCGTCAGTGCTCATGGGGCTTCAGGGCGTCCGGAGAGGTTGCGGGAAGGGCTTGGGCCTCGACCGGTGCGGGCGCCTGCGCTTCGGCGGCCGGCGCGCCGGCATGGGCAGCAGGCGCGGCGCCCTTCGCCGCCGGTTCGAACACGATCTCCAGCTCGCGCGCGCCCGACGGCGGGTCGGGCAGGGAGACGGCGAAGTAGCGGATCGCGCCGGGCGGGATCTTGGCGTTCAACGGCTGGGCCAGCAGGGCCGCCACCGGCTTGCCCTCCCGACTCAGCAGGCTGATCCGGATCGGCGGGGCGTCGGTCGAGGCCTTGTTGACGTTGCGGATCGAGCCGGTGACCGAAAGCACCGGCCGCCCGGCCTGGAACGCCGCCTGCGACTTCACGCCTTCGATGACGAGGCCCAGCGTGTTCACCGGCAGGCCGAGGGCGGCGAAGATCGGCGCCGTGGCCGGGATTGCGGTGGCCACCTGCTGGCGGAAGAGGACCAGGCCGCCAAGCGTCACACCCAGCAGGGCGACGACGCCGACCCCCGCGAGAAGCGCCGGGGAGGTCTTCTTCGCAGGTGTGGTGGCCGACTTGCGGACGGGGACCACTGGCGCGGCCATGATTTCCAGGTCGTCCGCGGGCGACGGCTCAGGCCGTGGCGCCTCGACCAGCATCTCTTCCTCGGGCGCTTCCCGCTCGGGCGCGCTGCGGTCCTGGAAGGCGCGCCAGCGATTGCCGCAGGTCGTGCATTTGACCATGCGTCCGCCTCGCGGGACCTTCAGGTCATCCACGAAATAGCTGGTAGCGCACTCGGGACAGGTCAGTATCATGCAGACGAATCGGACGCTCCAGCACCCTCACGTCGAGGTCGCCGATTTTGGCCTCCAT
>DASVNS010000094.1:0-10709 GCA_036383735.1 Phenylobacterium sp.
TGGCTGTCGCGCTTCGACGTGCGCGCCAGGTTCGACATGAACTCGTTGCGCAGGGTCTGCTCGATCTTGTCGAGGATCTCGCGCTGAACCGGCTCCATGCGCAGCATGCGCATGACGCATTCGAGGGCGAAGTCCTCAGGCAGCGAGGACAGGACGCGGGCGGCGTGCTCGGACTTGATCTTCGACAGCACCACCGCGACGGTCTGCGGATATTCGTTCTTCAGGTAGTTCGCGAGCACGGCTTCGTTCACGTTGCCGAGCTTGTCCCACATGGTCCGGCCGGCCGGCCCGCGGATTTCCTCCATCAGGGCGTCGACCTTCTCGGCCGGCATGATGGAGGCGAGCAGCTTCTGGGTCTGTTCGAACGACCCCATGATGGAGCCCGTGCCGGCCGCGCCGGAGACGAACTCGACCAGCAGGTCCTCGACGACGCTCGCGGCGACATTGCCCAGGCTGGCCATCGCCTGGGAGATCTCCTTGATCTCTTCCTCGTCCAGCGCCTGCCAGACCTGGGCGTGCTCTTCGCCCAGCGCCAGCAGGATCACGGCGCACTTCTCGGCCCCGTTCAGGCGGGTGCTGTCGATGATGTTCTTGCCCGACGCGCGCGCCATCAGTTGGTCTCATGCAGCCAGGAGCGGAGGATGGAGACCGACTCGTCGGGGTGACGTTCGACGAACTCCGACACTTTCCGGACGGCGCTGGCGCGGACCTGGCCGTCGACACGGGCCATGTCGATGCGCGCGTTCGCATCGTCGCCGCCGGGGCCGGGCAGGGACAGTTGGCTGCCGTCGGCCCCGAGCTGCATCGGCTGGCCATCGGGCGAGACCATCACGCGGGTCACCTGGCCGGCCGGCCCCACCAGGGATCCCCCGGTCTTGCCGCCCCTGGCGCCGCCGCCGCCCAGCAGGGGGCGGGCGACGAAGAAGATCATCAGGATGCCGACCAGGGCCAGAACGCCCAGTTCGACGCCGCGCATGATGTCGTTTTTGTCGAACCCCATCAGCGGGTTGGAGGCGATCACGCCTTCGCCGTCGTCGGCGGTGGGGAACTTCACGTTGATCACGCTCACCTGGTCGCCACGGTCCTGGCTGTAGCCCACCGCCGTGCGGACGAGTTGCTCGATGCGCTGCATCTCCTCGGCCGAGCGGGGCGTATAGGCGCCGGGCTTGCCGTCCTTGCCGGCGGCGGTGGCGCCATCGACCGCGACCGCGACCGACAGGCGCTTCACCGTGCCGGGCTCCTGCACCTCGGTGCGGACGGTCTTCGAGATCTCGTAGTTCGTGGTGGAGTCGGTGCGGCCGCTGCTGGTCGTGTTGGCGCTGTCCTCGCCGCCGCCGGGGCCACCCGGGATGTTGGCCGCGACGGACACCTGGCCCGATCCCGACTGGTCCTTTTCGCGGGAGTTCTCTTCCTGCGTCGACTCCGAGCGGACGACCTGACCGTCGGGATCGAAGGTTTCCTGCTGGACGGTGACGCGGGCCAGTTCCAGGTCGGCGGTGACGTTCACCCGCGCCTTGCCGGCGCCGACCATGCCTTCGACCAGGCTCTTCACCTGCTTGGCGATCCGTTGCTCGACCTCGGACTTGCGGCTGTCGGCCTCGGCCGCCATGCCGGTCTCGCCGCCGGAGAGGGTCTTGGCGTGCTGGTCGACCACGGTTACGCGGTCGGGGCGCATGTTTGGCACCGCGCCGGCCACCAGATTCTGCATGGCGCGGACCTGTTCGGCGCCGGGCTCGCGACCGCCGACGCCGATGGTGATCGAGGCGGACGGCTGTTCCGCCTCTTCCTCGAACAGTTGGCGCTTGGGCAGCACCAGATGCACGCGGGCCGAGGTGATGCCGTCGAGGCTGAGGATGGTGCGCGACAGCTCGCCTTCCAGCGCGCGCTGGCGGTTCAGCTGCTGCACGAAGTCGGTCTGGCCCAGGGCATTGGCGTTGTCGAAGATCTCGTAGCCCACCGATCCTGCGGTCGGCAGGCCCTTGGACGACAGCATCAGCCGGGTGGAGGCCACCTCGTCGCGCGGCACCATGATGGTCGAGCCGTCGCCCTTGACCTCGTACTTGACGCCGGCCTGGTCCAGGGCGGCGGTGATCGAGCCGGCTTCCTTGAGGTCCAGGTTGGCGTAGAGCAGGGCCTTGGGCTGGCCCAGGTTCATGAAGACGGCGGCCAGGACGGCGGCGAGGCCCGCGGCGATGCCCAGGATGGCGGCCAGCCGGCCGATCCCGAACCTCTGCAGCATGCCAACGAACTGGTTCAACCGGTCGTCCCTTCCCGTCACAAGGGGGCGCTTCGAAAGCGGCTCTCCCCCTCAGGTAGGCAGGATTTACCCAGTCCTTGGTTAAAGGCGTGTTTAAGCGGAGCCGTAGTGAGCGGGACAGGCTGTCGCAGGCCGGCTTTTTTTGCCTACCGCGTTTACCGGCTCCAGGGCTCCAGGGCGCCGTTCATGGCGAGCAGCACCGAGAAGGCGGCGTAGATCAGAACGGTGATCGTGAAGAACATCTTCCGCATCGCGGTCCAGGACTCCACGCGCCGTCCGCCCTGCCAGATGGCCGGGACGGCGGCGATGGTGATCAGGCTGAGCGCCGCGGCCACCAGGGCGCAGGTGGAGGCGGTGATGATCAGGGGCCCAGGCCAGCCGTACATGATCGACGGAATGTCCGAGGCGCCTGCGCCCCAGACCCCGAACAGCGTCATGGCGGCGATCCAGAGGGCCGCCTGCATGTTCTGCACCAGGGCTGCACGGGCCTGGGTCTGGTTCTGTCGCAGCTCGCGCCGGCTGCGAAGCGCAAGGCCAATGAGCGTCGTGAGCGAGGCAAGCGCGGTCAGCGCCGTCATCAGGACGATCGTGCTCTGCCGCTGGAGGAGCCCGGCGCGCTGCCACGTTTCGATGTTGAGGCCCGACCGGAAGCTGACGGCGTGGCCGTCCTGCATGTTGAACGCCAACCGGTCGTCGCCGGTGGTGGAGACGAACCGCCCCGAACCGACCGGCCCCTCCGGCGTCCAGGCCCGGGTCTCGTCCCTTCGGCCGGTGAGCAGTCGGCCGCCTGGCGTGACCTCGACCTTGGCCGCGCCGGCGATCAGGCCCACGAACCCTTCCAGCCCGCCATAGGCGCGCCGTGTCGAAAGGTAGTCGCCCTCGAACACCTTCGCCGCGTCGAGCAGCTCAATGGACCCGGGCCGCGGGAACGTCGCCGGTGGTCCATAGAACTGCCGCGTCATCGCTTCCGGCAGGCGGTCGGCCAGCTTGGCGCCGTCTCCGCCGTTGGTGGTGACGAAGACGCCGAGTTGCAGATCCGGGATCACCACCATGGCGGAATGGAACGCCATCGTGTCTCCCAGGTGCCCGTAGCCGCGGTGACCGCCCGGCAGGTCGAACACCATGAAGCCATGGGCCCAGCCGTTGATTCCGGTCGGCGTCTGCCGCATCGGCGAGCGGAAGGCGCGGGCGGCGCCGGGTCCGAACACCGTGGCGCCGTTCCAGCTGCCGTCGTTCAGCAGCATCAGCATATAGCGCGACATGTCGGCCGCCGTGGACGATGCGGAGCCGGCCGGCGCGATTTGACCGACGTATTCATAGTCGTCGGGGAAGAAGCCCGCGTTGCGCCAGCTGTAGCCGATCGCGACGTCGCCGCGGAGCCGCTCCGGCATCGCCGCCGGTAAGCCGCGCCGCTCCGGCCGGGGCTCGCGGAAGGTCGTGCTGGTCATGCCGAGGGGCATGGCGATCTCGTCCTCGACCCGACGCTCGAAGGTCTTGCCCGAGACGAAAGCCGCCGCCTCGCCGGCCAGCGCCGCGCCGTAGTTGGAATAGCTCGCGATCGCGCCGGCTTGCCGCTCCCGGCTGGGCCGCTCCTGGCGCAGGTAGAGGTCCAGCGGGCGCACGCGGCGCGGATCGTTCTTGAACAGTTGGCCCAGCGCCCGGTCTTCGAACCCCGAGGTATGGTTCAGCAGCGACCCGACCGTCACGTCTCGCGATTTGCCTGACAGACGGACCTTTTCGGGAAGGTAGAGGTTGATCGGGCGGTCCAGGCGGATACGGCCCGCCTCGACCTCCTTCATCAGCAGAATCCAGGTGAAGGTCTTGGAGATCGAGCCGATCCGGAACAGCGTCTTGTCCGGGTTGACGGCCCGGCGCGGCGACAGGTCGGCGAAGCCGTAGCCCTTCTTGAGCACCAGCTGGCCATTCTGCACCACCGAGATGGCGGCTCCCGGCACATGCTCCCGCGCCATGGCGTCCTTGATCCAGCCGTCGAGGAAGGCCTCCAGCTGGGTGGCGTCGATGGCGGCCGCGGAGGCGAGATGTGGCCCCTCCGCCCGGCCCGGCGTCGCCGCGAGCGTCTTGGTCGCCGCCATGGGTTTCGGCGGCATCTGCTGGGGCCGGGGCTTCGGCGGTCGGAGCGTCGCATAGGGCACAGGCCCGTGGGGCAGGCCCGCGGCGGCCGGCGCGGGCCGGGCCTCCTGCGCGTCAGCGGCCGTCGCCATCATGAGGGCCAGCGTCGCCAGGATCGCCTTGCCGAGCCTTCGCATGTTCCAGGATAGCTCCACGACTAGTCTTTGACCCTATCACCTCCGATGAGTCGGGGCGGGCGTCTTGCGCCATTCGTCCCATGCCTGGATGAGGTCTCGCCGCCCGGTAACGCGGCGAATTCGCGCGGGCCTTGCACCCCGGGCTCGGCGCTGGCCGGCGGCTACTTCGGCCCTGAGGCGGTGTCGAACGCGTAGAAGGGCAGCATGGGCCGAAGTTGCGGCCCGACCCAGATCTGCGGCTCCGACGGAGGCGTCAGCCGCTCGGCCGTCTCGCGTGCCCGTACGCACTCGCGGACGGCGCCCGCCAAACTGCCGAAGTCCTTGGCGGCGGGCATCGACGACAGGAAGCAATCGTCGAAATAGGGGTACTTGATGTCCTGGCCGCAACCGAACGAGGTGCGGTCGGGCCGGGCGGCGGTCACCACCATACGGTTGGACCGGGCCAGGACGGGAACGAACACGCCCGAGAAACAGGCCGAGATCACCACGACGGTGGGACGTGCGCCGCATGTGCGATCCAGCATGTCGGCCAGTGTGCCCGGCCGCAGGAGGTCCCGATCCAGCGTCGCGCCCTGGGGCGAGCCGTGCGAGGTGATGTAGAACATGCAGCCGCCGCGGGCCTGGGCCGACAGGCCGTCGAGCGCGGCGTAGATGCCGTCCAACTCACTCTTCTGCGGTTTGGTGTCCTTGTAGCGCTCAGGCCGCACCGAGAACTGTCGGACGTTCTGGGCCGGGAAGCCGACCCGGACCAGCGCCGCGCTCACGTCGCGCCGGGCGTTGTCGAAGCCTTCCGAGGGGCCGCCGTCGTGGGCGTGCCAGTCGCCGGCCACCACCACGGCCGACCAGTCCGAGAACGCCGAAGCCGCCTGCGCCTCGCCCGCCGCCGCCGACCACAACAAGGCGGCGAGGAAGGCGAGGAGACGGCCCATCCGGTGTGCCTATTTCTTGTAGTTGGCGAAGGGGGTCGGGATCGCCGTGCCCGTGGCCTTGGCCAGCAGCCGGCCTTCGGGATCGTAGAGCTCGCCCTCGGTGAAGGCCACCTGGCGGCCCCACTTCAAGACCCTTCCGATCCCCTTGATCTTCCCCGGCTGTCCCGGACGGAAGAAGCTGGTCTTCATTTCCAGGGTGGGCGCGACGGCCGTCATGCCGGACGCCACCATGCAGGCCACGCTCATGCACTCGTCCAGCATGGCGCATAGATAGCCGCCCTGGATCTGCTTCATCGGGTTCAGCAGCAACTCGGCCTTGGCGTCGAACTCGACCTCGACCGACTTCGTGGCCTGGCTGACGCCCACCATCCGGAAGCCGAGGGTTTGTGAGCCGGTGGGCTGTTTGCTGGTGCGAAGGAAACGCTGGAGGATCGCCTCGTCGGTCAACGCCCCTTCGTCCGCAGGAGGGGGCTTGGGCATGGCCACGTCGCTCATGCGGTCACTTCTTGCGGAACTGATCGAGGGAAACGATCGTGCCCTCGGCCGGCTTGGGCGCGGCCTCGGGGTCCTTGGCGTCGGGCTTGGCCTCGGGCGCCGCCCTGATGTCGGCGGGCGCGGAGGGCGGGGGCTCGAACTGCAGCAGGAACTGCACCGAGGGATCGTAGAAGCGGGTGATGGCGCCGTAGGGAACCGACAGTCGCTTCGGCTGGCCGCCGAACTGCAGCGTCACCGAAAAGAAGGTCTCGCCGGGGGCCAGGTCCCAATACTGGTGCTGCAGCACGATGGTCATCTCGTCCGGGTATTTGGACAGCAGGTCCACAGGACCGGAGACCCCGACGGCGTCGGTCTTGAAGGTGATGTAGAAATGATGGGAACCGGGCAAGCCGCCCGGCGCCGCGGCCCGCTTCAGCGCAGCCTTGGCGACGCCCCGCAACGCATCCTGCGCCAGGGCCTCGTAATTCATCAGATCCTGGACCGGCGGATCCTGGGCCACGCGCGAAACTCCCGACAGAACGAACGTTTGGAACGTAGCGACTGGCCGCCCGTACGCAAGGCCAGATGGGACGTGGGAGGTTTCTATCGGCAGGCGCCTCGCTCGTCCTGGTTCAAAGAACGTGAGGCGCATCCTGGGAGATTGGGTGGGAGGCTTCTGTTGGCAGGCGCCTCGCCCCTCTTTCTCGAAGAACGGGAGGCGCATCATGGGAGATTGGGTGGGAGGCTTCTGTTGGCAGGCGCCTCCCGGGCCCCGCCTAAGGATCTGAACCCCTAGGACTTGGTTCGGATGTTACCGGACCGCATTACGCAGCCAGGCGAACTTCCTCAGCGAAGTTATCGTTCGCATTTAGTTTAAGACCCGGAACGGTGGGTCAAGCCGAGAGAAAGCAGCGCCTTTAGACGTCTGTCGATGCTGATCGGCCCCTCGCTTTCCGGCGATAACCCGGAGGAAGATTGGTGGAGCCGCCGGGAATCGCACCCGGGTCCAGTCCGCTTATTGTACGCGCGTTTATCTCCATAGTCGGGCGAACCCGACGGCCTACATATAGCCGCAACAGGTTGGGTTTCAAAGGACCGGGTGTTCGGCCGCGCCCCTGGCGCATGCTGCTTTCTGCGACATTCCGTTCACGGAGCGCGGAACGCGCTGTCGTTTTCGTGAATCACGATGCAGGGTTCGTGAGCGGCTTCACGGGCATCGGGCCGCACTGCTAGCTATGAGCCATTCCACGCTCACGATGGAGCAAGCATGAGCAAGCTCATCTACGCTGGCCGCGCACTGGGCGCGGATCTCCTTCCGACGCTGGTTTTCGCCGTCTTGGTTGCGCTGAAAGTCGATGTCGTCCTCGCCACCGCGGCGTCGATCGCCGTGGGCGTGGCCCAGATCGTCCTGATGAAGCTCAATCGCCGCGCAATCTCGCCGCTGCAGTGGGCTAGCGTATTCCTGGTGCTGGTGTTCGGTACGGCCGGCATCCTGGCTCACGACGCGCGTTTCCTGATGGCCAAGCCGACCATCGTCTATTCGATTGTGGGTGTCGTGATGCTGCAGCGGGGCTGGGCGCTTCGCTATCTGCCGCCGATCGCCGAGGTTCATGGCCGCAAAGCGCAGATCGCCTTCGGCTATGTCTGGTCGGGCCTGATGTTCGTCACGGCGGCCGGCAACCTCATCATCGCGATATGGTTCGCGGACGCCTGGCCAGTCTTTCTGGCGACGTTCCCGCCGATCTCGAAGATCGCGCTGTTCGCCATCCAATTTGTCACGGTCCGCCACCTTGCGATTCGAGCGGCGAAGGCGGCGAAGAAAGTTGCGGCTGAGGCTCCGGCGGCGGCGTAGGGGCGGCTTCCGGTCCCGGCGCCGGCTCCGCGCCCGGAGGCGGCAGGCGCGCGTCGGGATTGACCTTCAGCCGTCCGCCGCCCGCCACCAGCTCAAGATAGGCGCTGCGGGCGGCGCCGAAATTCACGCCGCCCGGGAAGATCGCGTCGAAGCGGGGATCGTGGCCCAGCGCGGCGCCCAGGACCGCCTCCAGGACATCCGCCGCCTCGCCCACCTCGGCGGGGTCGCAGGCCCGGTGCAGGGTCACCGCCTCGCCGCGCGCCACAAGCGTCGCGTCATAGGCGGTGCCGACCAGGCACAGCGCGTCGGCGGCGTCAGGCTCGACCACCCGAACGTCGCGCGGCGAGCGCCAGAGGGGCAGGTCCCGCAAGGCCAGGAAACGTTGCGCCGATCCGGGCGGCAATTCGGCGTCGAAGCCCATCCGTCGCCCTATTCCGGCCTCGCAGCAGGCCAGGCCGGCGCGGCCCTGCACGAAGGTTCTTCCGTCGCCGCGCACCGTCACCCGGGTCACGGTCTGGCGCACGCTGTTGGAGGGCCGCGTCCAGACCTCCAGGATCGTCTCGTCGCCGCGCACCAACTGCCATTGCAGCGGCATCAGGCCCCAGAGGCGGTAGGTGGAGGGGGCGACGCCGTTGTCGGGGGCCGCCTGGGCCTCGCCGCGGCGGATGCGTCGGCCACCCAGCGGATCGGCCGCCTCGGACGGTTTCAACCGCTTGTCGTCCCACCAGCTTTTCGGGTCGGGTGGCGGGAACGGCCAGACCTCGGCCTCGGCCGGCGGCGTATCCGGCGGCGGGCCGATGACCGTGGGCTTCGCCTTCCGGCCAGGGATCGGGATGATCAGCGGGAACTGCGCGGACGCGGGCGCGGCCAGACTCAGCGCGAGCAGGAAGGCAAAGGCGGCGCGGGCTTTCAACACCCCATGAAAGAACCCGGGCGCGGGGCCGGTTCCCTAGAAGACCTCGACGCCCCGCTGCAGCGACAGCACGCCGGTGCGCGAGACTTCGACGAGGCCCAGGCCGCGCATCAGATCGAGATACTTGTCGATCTTGGACGAGGCTCCGGTCAGCTCGAACACGAAGCTTTCGTGGGTGGTGTCGACCACCTTGGCGCGGAAGATGTCGGAAACGCGCAAGGCCTCGACCCGCTCGGCGCCCGCGCCCCGCACCTTCACCAGGGCCAATTCGCGCTCGATGCCGTTGGGGTCCCTGGTCACGTCCTGCACGTGGCGGGTCGAGACCATCTTCTGCAACTGCGCCTCGATCTGCGCGAGGACCTGCGGAGTGCCGCGCGTGACGATGGTGATGCGGCTGGTGTGGGCGTTGGTGTCCGTCTCAGCGACGGTCAAGCTGTCGATGTTGTAGCCGCGGGCCGCGAACAGCCCCACCACCCGGTGCAGAACCCCGGGCTCGTTGTCCACCAGCACCGCGAAGGTGGCGCGGCTCTCCTCCTGATCGGTATGGGCGAGATCGTAGACGGAGGCGGGCTGGGTGTCGGTCATGGCGGGTTCCTGGGCGTTCGCAGCAGGTGTCACATGCGCACGGGCGCCGCAAGCTTGCGTCAGAGAATGCGGGCCGGATCGAACGGCAGGAAGAGCTGGGGCTGGAGCGCTCGCATGTCGCGGTCGCAGCCGGCGTCCCAGGGAATCGAATAGGTCGATGGATGCCGCTGTTGCCAGGACGTTGTCACCATCTCGGCGTAGGCTCTGGGCTCCAACCAAGGGAGACCCGCCATGCCTACCACCCAAGAGATCGCCGACGATCTGGTCGCGATGTGCAAGAAGGGCGAATTCGACGCGTCGGGCGAGAAGTACTGGGCCGACGATGTGGTCAGCCTGGAGGCGATGCCCGGCGACATGGCCCGGATCCAGGGCAAGGCCGGCGTGCGTGGCAAGGGCGAGTGGTGGTACGCCAACCACGAGATCCACGACGTCCAGGTCGAAGGCCCCTACGTGCACGGCGACCAGTTCGTGGTCCGCTTCAAGATGGACCTGACGCCCAAGGGCGGCGAGCGCATGACCATGGACGAGGTCGGCGTCTATACGATCAAGGACGGCAAGATCGCCGAGGAACGGTTCTTCTACGGAAGCTGATCGCCAGGGGCGTGGCTTTGCCGCCACGCCTGCAGCGGCCGAGCCCGTTGGCGCTTGATCGGGTCGCCATCCCCGCGCGAAGTGCCGGTGCGGATTGGGGCGAAATGAGGCGGTCGTTCACATAAGCGCGACCGGACGGCCCAATCGCCGCCCAAGTGTTATGGTTGGCTCCCGGGTGGACCCACGAGAGCCAAGGAGGCGGCATGTCCGCACTCAGACTGCCTCAACACCTCGCCGAACCTGCCCATGTCGACAGCGGCGAGGCTCATCTGAAATTCGAGCTGCTCGAAGAGATCGACGCGGCTGTCAGCCATAGCGAGCGCGACGTCGAGCGAACGCTCCGCGCGCTGCGCGACCACGACGGCAGCCAGGGCGATCCCGAGGCTCGGCAGGCCCTGCTGGACGCAGCGGTCGAGGCGGTCTGGCGGTTGATCGTCCAGCGCGAGGCCTGCGATCTCACCGACCACTCCGCACTGGTCGAGCGCTATCGTATCCCGGCCGAGGTGATGGCCCGTATCGGGGCGTCGCACGTCGTCAGCTGACGGGTGCGACCTTCGCTCCCAACACCCGGACGAGGTCGGCCGGCGCGAGCCGGGCCTGTAGTCCCCGCTGCCCGGCGTTGACGAAGGCGGCCGGCAAGGCTGCGGCGTCGGCGTCGATCACCGTGGGGACCGCGCGCTTCTGGCCGAACGGGCTGACCCCGCCCACGCGGTAGCCGGTCATCCGCTCGGCGTCGGCCGGCTTCATCATCTCGGCGGACCTGGCGCCGAGCGCAGCCGCCAGCTTCTTCATGCTGACCTCACGATCGGAGGCGAGCACGACGCAGGCCGGCTGGCCATCG
>DASVNS010000095.1:0-4429 GCA_036383735.1 Phenylobacterium sp.
CGCATATCGAAGACGACGAGGATTGATCGACGAACCCAGAACCCCGGCGAGCGCCGGGGCTAAGGGTTCGGTCGGATCGGGGCTGTCATTGGGTCCCGGTTTCGGCCGGGATCGGCCAGAGCGTCAGCGCACGGGTGGCCAACGCACGGGTGGTCAGTGCACGCGGCCGCGAAGGAGTTCGATCTCTTCCTTCAGCTTGAGCTTCTGTCGCTTGAGTTCCTTGAGCCTGAGGTCGTCGGCGTAAGGCCTGCGCATCTCGTCCTGTATTGCTTGTTCCAGGGACTGGTGGCGGGATCCGAGCTCACGAATCCGGGCATCTAGCGCCATGGCGAAGAGCCTCCTCTCAGTTCAACGGTGCCGGAGTGAACACCCGCTTTCCGCGGCTGTCAGATCACATATGTTTGCATCCATGTGGACGAACCACGAACGCGCGACCGTTCCCCAGGGCTTCCGGAAATGACGAGCGACACGCCGCGCCTGATTGTCGGGATTTCCGGCGCCTCGGGCATCGCCTACGGGCTGCGCGCTTTGGACGCATGCCGGGACCTTGGGATCGAGAGCCATCTGGTGATGAGCCGCTCGTCCGCGCTGACCCTGGCGCAGGAGACCGCCCTATCGCCGGCCGACGTGCAGGCGCGCGCCGACGTGGTCCACAAGGCCGGGGACATGGGCGCCGCCATCGCCTCCGGGTCGTTCCAGACGCTTGGCATGATCGTCGCGCCCTGTTCGGTTCGCACCATGAGCGAGGTCGCGACGGGCGTGACCGCCTCGCTGCTGACCCGAGCCGCGGACGTGACGCTCAAGGAGCGCCGTCCTCTGGTGCTGATGGTGCGTGAAACGCCCCTGCACCTGGGCCACCTGCGCACGATGGTGCGGCTGGCGGAGATGGGCGCCGTGATCGCGCCGCCCCTGCCCGCCTTCTACGCGAAGCCCAAGAGCCTCGAGGAGATGGTCGATCAGTCGGTGGGCCGGGCGCTGGACCTGTTCGGTTTGGCGTGGAAGCCGGTGAGGCGCTGGGGCGAGGACATCCCCCCGATCCGCAGCAGGGACGATGGAGCATGACGATCTGGCAGTGGGCGCTGGAGGCCTACGCGCGACCGGGGGTGCCCGAGGCATGTCTCCGGCTGCAGGACGACTACGGCCAGAACACCTGCCTCCTGCTCTGGGCGGTCTACGCCGAGGCCAAGGACGCCGACCTGCTCGAACGCGCCGCTGCGACGGCGCGCGCCTGGGACGGCGCGGCGGTGCTTCCGCTCCGCCAGGTTCGCCGGGTGATGAAGGCGCCGCTCCAGCCGATCGACGACGCCGCCCGCATGGCCCTGCGCGCGCAGGTGAAGGCCGTCGAACAGGCCGCCGAGCGCCTGCTGCTCGAAACCCTGGACGGTCTGTCGCACGGCCGCGGCGGGGCCCATGCCCTGGAGGCGCTGGAAGCGGCGTCCAAGGCGTGGGACAAGCCCGCGCCCGCAGGCGCGCTGGCTGAACTGGCCGCCGCGCTGGGGTAGAGTATCGGGGCAGATGATCGACTATTCAAACTTCACCGATGAAGCCCTGGAGGCTCGACTGGCCGAGCTGCGCCTGGATCACGCCGACCTGGACGCCGCCATCGCCGCCCTGAGCAACACGACCGTCCCCGACCTGATCGTCATCGGCCGCCTGAAGCGCAAGAAGCTCGCGATGAAGGATGAGATGGCCAGGATCGCGGACTTCCTGAACCCAGACATCATCGCGTAGCTGCGCCCGTCGTGACGACAAGGCCCGCGCTCAGGCGGTCCTGCGGCGGCGCTTTGCGTCGAACATGGCCGCGTCGGCCTGGGCGATGAGCGCCTCCGGATCCGCCTCATGGCCGATCTCCCGCACGCCGTAGCTGACCCGCAGGCGAGGCCCGGCCGCGCCGGCAGGCTCCAGGTCGTGCTCGATGGCGGCCGCCAGGGCCGCGGCCTTGGCCTCGGCGGTCGCCTGGTCCGCCGGCAGCAGGACGGCGGCGAACTCGTCGCCGCCCATCCGGCCCAGGATGTCGCTTTCGCGCATGCTCGCCGTCAGGCGTTCGGCCACCGTCTGCAGAGCCGCGTCGCCCCCCGCATGACCCAACCGTTCGTTCACCTCCTTGAAGCCGTCGAGGTCGAAGTAGACGAGGCTCAGCGGAAAGCCGTGGCGCTCGGCAAACGCGCGGGCCCGGCCCATTTCGCGCACGAAGGCGCGGCGGTTGAGCAGCGGGGTCAGGGTGTCGCGGTCGGCCAGGCTCTCGGCCTCGTCCAGGCGCGCCTTCAGCCGGCTGACCTCGGCTTTGAGCCCATCGAGCTCGCCCAGAAGGGTCTGGATGGCCGCCTGCACGGCCGGCGTCATCTCCGCCCTCGAAAGGCCCAGGAACGTCGAGCTGTCGACCCGCTGGGCGCTGACGCCGGCTCCGGACGGGACAGGCGCGGACACGCCCCGGCGGTTCGCCGGTATGGGTTCGCTACGTGCGCCGCCAATCTTCATCGCCATCCTCGGGAAAGTTAACGCCATTCAACGGCGTTGCAGTTAAGGAGAATCTAACCGTGGCGAGTTGTGCGCGCAAAGGCCGCGCCTATACTCCGCCGCCTTTCCGACCGCCCTCAGGCGAACTGGACACCGTCCGGCGCCCGAGGCGGTCTCAAGCCAATCGCCGGACCCTCCGCCAGGGATCGGTCCGGGACCAGTGGGAATCCAGCACACATGAGCGCGCCCGTCGCCATCATCATGGGCAGCCGATCGGACTGGCCCGTGCTGCGCCACGCCGCCGAGATGCTGGAGAGCCTGGGCGTCGCCTATGAAGCGCGCGTGGTCTCGGCGCACCGCACCCCCCGGCGCATGTACGATTTCGCGACAGGGGCGAAGGCTCAGGGCTTCAAGGTGATCATCGCCGGCGCGGGCGGCGCCGCCCACCTGCCCGGCATGACGGCCTCGCTCACCGACCTGCCGGTTCTTGGCGTGCCGGTGGAGTCCAAGGCGCTGAAGGGCATGGACAGCCTGCTCTCCATCGTCCAGATGCCCGGCGGCATACCGGTCGGCACCCTGGCTATCGGCGAGGCGGGCGCCAAGAACGCCGGCCTGCTGGCGGCCCGGATCCTCGCCCTATCGGACGCCGACCTTGCGAAACGGGTGACCGCCTTCGCCGAGCAACAGACCGCCAGCGTCTCCGAGGCGGTCGAGTAGAGATCCGACGATGCCCACCTTTCCGCTACCGCCCGGCTCCACCATCGGCATCCTGGGAGGCGGGCAGCTGGGCCGCATGCTGGCCCTGGCCGCCGCACAACTGGGATTCGACGTGGCCGTTCTCGAACGCGACGCCGACAGCCCGGCCGGCCGCGTCGCCGCGCACACCATCGTCGGCGCCTATGACGATCCGGCCGCCCTGGAAGCACTGGCGGCCGTGGCCCACGTGGTCACGTTCGAGTTCGAGAACGTGCCGGCCGCCTCGGTGCTCAAGCTCCAGTCTCTGGGTGTCGAAGTGGCGCCCGGCCCCGAGGCGCTGGCGGTGGCCCAGGACCGCGTCGCCGAAAAGCAGTTCCTGAACGCCAGCGGCGCGCCGACCGTGGCCTACGCCTCCGCCGACAGCGCGGAGGAGGCTGTCGCGGTCACCGCGGAGATGGGCGCGCCGGTGCTGATGAAGACCCGTCGCGAGGGCTATGACGGCAAGGGCCAGCGCTGGGTCGAGCACGCCGCCGACGCCGCGGTCGCCTTCGCCGAGTTGGGCGGGGTTCCGGTGATCCTGGAGGCGCCGGCCGATTTCGTGCGCGAGCTGTCGATCATCGCCGCGCGCGGGCGGGACGGGGCGACCGCCATCTATCCGCTGGCCGAGAACCATCATGAAAACGGCGTCCTGCGCCGCAGCGTGGCGCCGGCTCAGGTGAACGAGGATCTGGCGTTCCAGGCCGAGAAGATCGCAGCCCGGGTGCTGAAGGGCCTGAACTATGTCGGGGTGGTCGGGATCGAGCTCTTTCAGCTCAAGGACGGCCAGCTGCTGGTCAACGAGATCGCGCCGCGCGTGCACAACACCGGCCACTGGACCCAGGACGGCTGCGCCGTGGACCAGTTCGAGCAGCATATCCGCGCGGTGGCCGGCTGGCCGCTGGGCGCCACCGCGCCGCACGCGCGGGTAGAAATGCTGAACCTGCTGGGCGACGAGGCCGACACCTGGAGCAAGCTGGCCCAGGAGCCGGACACCCGCGTCCACCTCTACGGCAAGCGCCAGGCCAAGCCCGGCCGCAAGATGGGCCACGTCAACAAGCTGAAGGCGCTCTGAGGCGCTGTTAGGGACCTGATCGCTTCCCAGCTTCCCCCGTCCGGGGGAAAGCGGCGCGAAGCCCCGGCAGGGGCGAGTCGCCGATGGGGGAAGTCTTCCTTCGCACTTCCCCCATCGGCCACTCGCGCTCCGCGCATCGGGCCGCTTTCCCCCATAGGGGGAAGT
>DASVNS010000096.1:0-7910 GCA_036383735.1 Phenylobacterium sp.
GTTCCAGGCCACCACGTCGTAGCCCAGCTCCGCTCCGCTATCGCGCACCTTCCGAAACGCCGTCACCGGCGACTTCTCCTGCACCCAGCTCCGCGCCGCGTCCCGCAGCATGCTCTGTTCTTCGGTCAGAACGGCCATATCCGTTTCCCCTACTTCGCTTCCGGCCCTACTTCGCTTCCGGCAGGCCGAGCACCCGCTTGGCGATGATGTTGAGGCTCACCTCGGAGGTGCCGCCCTCGATGGAATTCGCCTTGGACCGCAGCCAGCCGCGGCTGGCGAGGATCTCGTCCGGCGCGAAGCCCTCGGCATTCCATCCCAGGCCCCGGTGGCCCATCGCCTCGACGATCAGTTCGCTCCGCTCCCTGGAAAACTCGGCTGCGGCGTACTTGATGATCGAAGACGCGGCCGAGGGTCCGTTGGCGGCCTCGCTCTCGGCCTCCATGCGGGCGACGGTCTGGCGGAAGGTCTGGAAGTCCATCTTGTTGCGCGTGATGCGACTGCGCAGCTCGCCGTTCGTAAGCTGGCCCGTATCGCCGGAATACTGCCGGGCGATGTCGGCCAGATCGCCGTCGGAGCCGCCCGCCGTTCCGGCCCCCTCTTCCAGAGCCTTGTATTCCTGCCGCTCGTACTGCAGCAGCCGCTTGGCGATCTCCCAGCCGCCGTTGACCCGACCGACCAGGTTGCCCTTGGGAACCTTCACGTTGACGAAGAACGTCTCGCAGAACTGGCTATCGCCGCTCATCAGCGAGATCGGCCGCGTCGAAACCCCCGGGCTGGTCATGTCGATCAGGATGAACGAGATGCCTTCGTGCTTCTTGGAGGGATCGGTCCGCACCAGGCAGAAGCACCAGTCGGCGAGATCGGCCCAGCTGGTCCAGATCTTCGAGCCATTGATCAGCCAGTGGTCGCCCTTGTCCTCGCACTGGGTCTGAAGGCTTGCGAGGTCCGAGCCGGAGCCCGGCTCCGAATATCCCTGGCACCACCGGATGTCGCCGTTGATGATCTTCGGCAGATGCTCTTGCTTCTGCTCCTCGGACGCGAATTCGAGCAGCGCAGAGCCCAGCATCCACACCCATCGCTTGAGCGGTTCATGGTAGCCGCCGGCCGCCAGCTCGTCGCGCAGCACCTGGGCCTGTTCAGCCGTCATGCCGCCGCCGCCGTACGCCTTGGGCCAGGCTGGCGCGGTCCACCCGATCGCAGCCATGCGCTGCATCCAGACGATCTGCGGGTCGTTGGAGCCGGCAAAGGCCCGCCCGCCCCAGATCGCCTCGGGATGACTCTTCACGTTCGGGTCCCGCAGTTCGGGCGGGTACAGCGCGGCAAGCCGCTCGCGCACGTCCCTGGTGAAGCTGTCGAGTTCCGTTGCGTCAAAGCCGGGAGGGGTGTCTAGCGGCATGGATCAGGCGTCCTCTCTTGTAGACTGGAGCCAACGGCGGGAACTCCCCGCCGCCGGCCGGCCGGCGTCTGGCCGGGAACGTGCTTGCCCGGCTCGACGCGAACCGAAGCTTCGCGCCATTGAGGGCTCGCCATCCCGACGCGCCCGAGTGGCGCAGCGCGGCCGAAAGTGCTCGTCACCCATAGCCTCGAACAGATCGGCGGTCATCTTCGATGAGCGTTGAAACCTGCGAGCGGACGACAGGCGCCGGGGGCGTCAGGCGATCCCCATCACCTTCTGGCGCAGCCGCCTCATGCCGCCCAGCCAGCGGTCGTAATCCGCCGTCTTGCGCTGGATGTACGTCAGCACCACCGGGTGCGGCAGGATCAGGAACTGTTCGGCGGCAAGGCCTTCGATGACGCTGTCGGCCACCGCGTCCGCCGTGAGCACGCCGTCCAGGTTCTGGGGCGAGCCGGCGCCGGCCTCGGTCAGCATGGCGGTGTCCACGCCCTGCGGGCAGAGAACCGACACCTTGATGCCTTGGTCGCCGTGGGTGATGGCCAGCGACTCGGCGAAGCCGATGGCGGCGTGCTTGGTCGTGGAATAGACCGCCCCGCCGATCTGCGAGAGCAGGCCCGCGGCCGAGACGGTGTTCAGGATATAGCCGCCGCCGCGCGCGGCCATGCCCGGGGTGACGGCTCGCGCGGCATGGATGTGCGCCATGACATTGACGTTCCAGGCGCGGTTCCAGACCTCGTCCGGCGAGGACGCGGCGTTGTTGCGATCCGGATCGCCGTCGCCGACGCCTGCGTTGCAGCAGAAGAGGTCGATGCGGCCATGGCGAGCCTCGATGTCGGCGACCATCGCGGCCGTGGCCTGACCGTCGGTGACGTCCAGGGTGACGGCTTCACCGCCGATGTCCTTGGCCACCGCCTGGGCGCCCTCGCCGTTGCGGTCGACCACCACCACCACGGCGGCGCCCGCGCGGGCGAAACGTCGGGCCATGGCAGCCCCGATCCCTTCGGCGCCGCCGGTCACGACGACGACCTTGTCGTTCACATTCATTCCGTTGTTCCTGTTTCCGGCGGCGGAATGCTCGCCCTGGGCTGCCGCCACAGGGCGAGACCGATCCTCACCGCGCGATCGGTGACGAAGGCGTCAGTTCCGGAAGATCGCAGCCGTCGACGCGTCTTCCGGCATGTCGCGGTACTGCCGCAGCTCGTTGCGGCCCACGACCATGTGGTGGACTTCGTCCGGGCCGTCCGCGATGCGCAGCGAGCGGGCCAGGACATACATCTCGGCGAGCGGCGTGTGCTGCGAGATGCCCAGGGCGCCGTGGATCTGGATGGCTTGGTCGACGATCTTGCAGACCCGCTCGGGCACCATGGCCTTGACCATGTGGATCCAGATGCGCGCTTCCTGGTTGCCCAGCACGTCCATGGCCTTGGCGGCTTTCAGCACCATCAGGCGCATGGCTTCGATTTCGATCCGCGCACGGCTGACGTGCTCGACGTTGCCGCCCAGCTGGATGATCGGCTTGCCGAACGCCACGCGGGTGAGACCGCGGACGACCATCAGGTCGAGCGCCTTCTCGGCGGTGCCGATGGCGCGCATGCAGTGGTGGATACGGCCGGGGCCGAGGCGCAGCTGGCTGATCTCGAAGCCACGGCCCTCGCCCAGCAGCATGTTCGTGACCGGCACGCGGACATTGTCGAACACGATGTGCATATGGCCGTGCGGCGCGTCCGGGTCGCCGAAGACGTTCCGCGGGCCGAGGATCTTCACGCCGGGCGCGTCGGTGGGCACCAGGATCTGCGACTGCTGCAGGTTCGGCGGGGCGTTGGCATCGGTCTTGACCATGGTGATCAGCACCTTGCAGCGCGGGTCGCCGGCGCCGGAGATGTAGTGCTTCTCGCCGTTGATGACGTATTCGTCGCCCACGCGGGTCGCGGTGGTGTTGACGTTCTTGGCGTCCGAACTGGCAGAGTGCACTTCGGTCATCGCGAAGGCCGAGCGGATCTTGCCCTCGAGAAGCGGCTTCAGCCACTTTTCCTTCTGCTCGGGCGTGCCGACGCGTTCCAGGACTTCCATGTTGCCGGTGTCCGGCGCGGCGCAGTTCATGGTCTCGGAAGCCATGCGGTTCTTGCCGAGCTCGGCGGCGATATAGGCGTAGTCCAGGTTCGACAGGCCCTCGCCGGTCTCCGCATTGGGCAGGAAGAAGTTCCACAGGCCGACGGCCTTGGCCTTGTTCTTGGCTTCCTCCAGGATTTCCAGCTGCCCCGGCGCGTGCTTCCAGAGATCCGGGCGGCCTTCGCCCAGCCGGTCGTACTCGACGCTCATCGGCTCGACGACGTCGCGAACGAAGTTCTTCACCTTTTCGAGCAGCGGCAGCGCCTTTTCGGACATGCGCAGGTCGTTCAGCTCGTCACGCGGGTTCACGGTGAAGAGGGACTGGGGCCGATCGGCGGCGATGTTCATGAGAAGGCTCCGTTGAGGTCGTTGTGTCGTCTGAGGTCGTTGCGTCGTCGAGACCCAGGCGCGCTGGGCCCAGGCAGTGGAGTTCGGCCTTAGCCCGGGCCGCAGCCAGCCACATTACGTAGCGCGCGGCCGAGGGAAAAGGCGAGATTCGGCGGCCGTCCGGCCCTCGGAAGGCGCTGACACACCTTACCCTTGCGACTACACTCTCGCGGAGGGGGGCGTGGGCGTTTGCAGTCGCCCTATCGGCTAAGCCGTTCGGCTGGTAAAGCCGCGCGCCCGAGGTGGCGAATGAACAGTTCAAATGGAGATCAATTCAGCGCATGCATATTTCGCGCGTCGATCTGAACCTCCTGGTGGTTTTCGAAACCATCTACACCGAGGAAGGCATCAGCAAAGCGGCGGAAAGATTGCACCTGACGCAGCCCGCCGTCAGCCACGCGTTGTCGCGACTGCGGGACTTGCTCGAAGACCCGCTGTTTGAGCGGCAGGGCTACAAGATGGTGCCCACTCCGCTTGCCCGGCGGCTCATAGAACCGCTGCGCCAGTCGCTGACGCAGATCGGATCGCTGCTCAACGACGCGCAGGTCTTCGATCCCGCCACGGCCCAGCGCAACTACGTCATCGGGCTCCGCGACTTCATGGAGTCGACGGCGATCCCGCCGATGCTGGAGGCCCTGTCGATCGAGAGCCCTCGTGTCAGCCTGGCGACCGCGCGCGTCGATCGGCGAAAGATGGAGAGCGAACTGGCGTCCGGCGCGCTCGACTGCGCTGTCGACATGCTGCTGCCGGTTTCGGAACAGGTGAAGTTCGCGCGGGTTCACGCCGACACCATGGCGGTCGTCGCCCGGGCCGGCCACCCGGCGATCGTGGGCGGCCGGCTGGACCTCGACGGGTACCTGGCGCACGGGCATGTGCTGGTGAGCTCCAGGCGCTCGGGTCCGGGCTTCGAGGACCTGGAGCTGCAACGCATGGGCCTGCAGCGGCGCGTGGCGCTGCGCTGCCAGTTCCATTTCGCCGCCTGTCGTACGGTCTCGCAGACCGACCTCCTGCTGACCATGCCGCAGAGCTACGCGAAGATGGCCAACCAGCAGTTCGGCAACCAGGTGCTGCCGTTTCCGGCGACGCTTCCGCCGTACGACGCCTATATGTACTGGCACGCCAGCATGGACAACGACCCCGCGAACCGCTGGCTGCGCGAGCTGATGCTGCGTTCCTTCCACAACTGAATCGTCGCGCCGCACCGCTGAGCTGAGCTGCCGGATCGGGCTGCCGGTTCGCGGCATGCCGACAGGAATTCGCGCCGGCTCGAGCGGCCTGAAAGCCTCCACGCCGACCGGATTTGGCAGGCTCGGTGCGGGCCGCCTGTATGCATGAAACCGGCCTCACCAGTATGAACAGACTTCAGTCGTCCCCGGGCGACCGGAGAGTAGAAGGGCGCGCCAGCGACTACAGGCCGTTTCGAAGAGCTTGGTCGCGCGGGGGAGTACATCATGATCTCTAATTCCATAGCTCTTCGGAGCTTGCTTGCCGTTGGCGTATCGGCCGCGGCGCTCACCGCTGTCGCCATGCCGGCCATGGCCCAGACCGGCAGCGACGCGCCTGCCGCCGCCTCGACGCCTGCGCCGGAGGACGCTTCCTACGCGATCGAGGAGATCGTGGTGACGGCGCAGAAGCGCAGCCAAAGCATCAACACGGTCGGCATGTCGATCACGGCCGCGACCGGCGAGGCCCTTACGGCGAAGGGTGTCACCGACGTCGCCGACCTGACCAAGATCGAGCCGAGCTTCCAATATTCGCAGAGCTCCAACGGCACCCCCGTCTACACGATCCGGGGCGTGGGCTATTTCGAACAGTCCCTGGCGGCGACGCCGACCGTCAGCATCTACCAGGACGAAGTCCCCTATCCGATCGGCGGGATGGCGCGCGGCGCGCTCCTGGACGTGGAACGGGTCGAAGTCCTGAAGGGGCCCCAGGGAACCCTGTTCGGGCAAAACGCCACGGGCGGGGCGGTCAACTTCATCGCCGCCAAGCCGACTTCCGACTTCGCCGCGGGCTTCGATGCGAGCCTCGAACGCTTCGGCCGCGTCCGGGCGGAGGGCTTCGTCAGCGGCCCGCTGACCTCGACCCTCAACGCACGCCTTTCCGCGAGCGTCGACCAGGGCGGCGCCTGGCAGAAGAGCCGGACCCGCGACGACACCTTGGGTGACCGGGACACCCAGGTGGTGCGCCTGATCCTCGACTGGGCGCCGACGGAGCAGTTCCAGGCGACGTTGAACCTCAACGGATGGCAGGACAAATCCGAACCCCAGGCCTGGCAGGCCACGGGCATCTGGTTCAGCACGCCGTCGAACATTTCGCCGAACAACCTGACGCCGGCCCAAAACAATCACCTTCCGAACGCGGCGTTCTTCAACACCTATCCGGATGCGATCAAGACACTGCTCGCTCAGCCCTTGTCGCCGTCGAACAACCGGCAGGCCGACTGGGCGCCGGGCACGCATCCGGAAAACGACGAGGACTTCTACCAAGCCCAGCTGCGGCTGAAGTACGACCTCACCGACAGCATCTCGCTGACGTCGCTCTCGAGCTTTGAATCCTATCATCAGCTCAACCGGCCGGATCTCGGCGGCGTCGGCCTAGTCTACGCCTTGGGCGCCCTGCGCGGCAACGTGACCAGCGCGTTCCAGGAGCTGCGGCTCAACGGCGAGCTGATCGACGGCAAGGGAACCTGGCTGCTCGGCATCAACTATGCGAGCGACACGAACAAGGAAGAGGACGCCTTCGGCCCCCTCGCCGCCTCGCCGGAGTATCTCACCGGCGGATCGATCTTCTCGGCCATTCCGTTCCGGCCCTTCGCATTCGGCGCGCGCAACAGCGTCGATACGACGACCAAGGCGGCGTTCGCCCACGTCGAATACCCGCTGCTGTCGACGCTGACGCTGAACACCGGCATCCGCTACACGAGCTCGCACCAGAAGATCGCCGCCTGCTCGTTCACCGACGAGCCGCTCGACCTGATTATCAACAGCATCGCCGGGCAACTGGCGACCGCCTTCGGCGGCGCCGCACCGACCCCGGTCGGCCCTGCGGAATGCAGCACGCTGGGTCCGGCCCCGACGTTCCAGCCGGGTCTGAACAAGACCAAGCTGAACGAGGACAATGTCGCGTGGCGGGCCGGACTGGACTGGACCCCCAGCCCCCACAACCTCGTCTATGTGGTGGCCAGCAAGGGCTACAAGGCCGGCACGTCCCCGGCGCTTGGCGCCACGACGGCCATTCAGCTCGAACCCGTCGTCCAGGAGTCGGTGCTTTCGTATGAAGCCGGCGCCAAGACGTTGCTTCTCGACGGAAGAATGCAGCTGAACGCCTCGATCTTCCACTACGACTATACGGACAAGCAGGTCCTTGGTCGGATCAACGATCCGCTCGGCATCTTCGGCGCCGTGCAGACTCTGGTGAACATTCCGAAATCGCGTGTGAATGGTGCGGAAGCATCGGTTGATTGGCGGCCGATGCAAGGTCTGCAACTGAATGCCGCGGTGACCTACCTCGACAGTAAGGTGACCGACGACTTCATCAACTACAGCACCTACATCATCGATGACGCCGACAAGATCAACTACAAGGGCGAATCGTTCCCGTACACGCCCAAGTGGTCGGTCCAGTATGGGGCGCGGTATGATTGGACGCTCGACGACGGCCTGAACGTGTTTGTCGGCGCCGACGCCTCCTATCAAAGCCGGACCAACGGCTTCTTCGGCGCCTCTCGGGCCGCCTCGATCGGCGCGCCCAGCGTGACCGTCAAACCGTACGGCGTCCTGAACCTGTCAGCCGGCATCGAGAGCTCGGACGAGCAGTGGCGGATCGAGTTGTTCGGCAGGAACGTGACGAACACCTACTATTGGAACAGCGCGTTCTGGTCGAACGACGTGACCTCGCGCGTGGCCGGCATGCCCGCCACCTTCGGGGTGCGGTTCCACTACCGCCACTAAGCGGGTGCGGGTGAAGGCGGCGTCGAAACTTCGGCGCTGCCTGCCCGCAGGCGTGGACTGCGGCC
>DASVNS010000097.1:0-2924 GCA_036383735.1 Phenylobacterium sp.
GGTTCCGAAGGGCGCGGCGGCCGGCGAACGCTACCCGGCCATGATGATGCACACCCTGGACAGCGAAAAAGGCTGAGGCGCGCGCGACTTCGCCATACTGGACATCGGGGAGCCCAGACCCCATCCTCCGCGTTCAAACGACCGTTCGACGCCAAGGGGCCTTCCCCGATGTTCATGCGCTTCTTCACCGAGCTCCGCGAAGCCAAGGTGCCGGTGACTCTCAAAGAGTACCTGATCCTCATGGAGGCGATGGACAAGCAGGTCATCGACCGCTCGGTGGACGATTTCTACTATCTGGCGCGCGCCGTCCTGGTGAAGGACGAGAAGAACATCGACAAGTTCGACCGCGTTTTCTCTCATATCTTCAAGGGCCTGGAAAAGCTCGACGGCGAGGGCCTCACCGCGGACATTCCCGCCGAGTGGCTGAAGAGCATTTCCGAGAAGTTCCTGACCGAGGAAGAGAAACAGCAGATCGAAGCGATGGGCGGCTTCGACAAGCTGATGGAAGCCCTGGCTCAGCGCATCAAGGAGCAGAAGGAGCGCCATGAAGGCGGCAACCGGGCCATCGGCACCGGCGGCACCTCACCCTTCGGCGCCGACGGCTACCATCCCGAAGGCATCCGGATCGGCCAGGAAAAGGGCCGCCACGGCCGGGCGATCAAGGTCTGGGACCAGCGCGAGTACAAGAACCTCGACGATTCGGTCGAACTCGGCACCCGCAACATCAAGGTGGCGCTGCGCCGCCTGCGCAAATGGGTGCGCGACAGCTCGGTCGAAGAGCTCGACATGGACGCGACGATCAAGGGCACGGCCGAGAAGGGCTACCTGGACATCAACCTGCGCCCGGAGCGCCGCAACAAGATCAGCGTGCTGCTGTTCCTTGACATCGGCGGCTCGATGGACAGCCACATCAAGGTCTGCGAGGAACTGTTCAGCGCCGCGCGCTCAGAATTCAAGAACATGGAATTCTATTACTTCCACAATTGCCTCTACGAGGGCGTGTGGAAGGACAATCGGCGACGTCACGCCGAGAAGATCAACACCTGGGACGTGCTGCACAAGTTTCCCCACGATTACAAAGTGATCTTCGTTGGCGACGCCACCATGAGCCCCTATGAGATCACCTATCCGGGCGGCTCGGTGGAGCACTGGAACGAAGAGGCTGGCGCGATCTGGATGGACCGCGTCGCCCAGACCTTCGAGCATACGGTGTGGCTGAACCCCACCGCCGAACGGCACTGGGACTACACGCCGTCGATCGGCGTCATGAAGCAGCTGGTGGGCGACCGCATGTACCCGCTGACCATCGATGGGCTGGAAAAGGCCATGAAGGAGCTGTCGCGCTAAGCGCGACAAGCTAAGCTGCAGTAACGCTTATTGGATTCGCATGACCGAGCCCCTGGCCCCCGAACCGCCTGAGACAGAAGAGGGTCAGGCTGTCACCAAGGCGGCGGTGTTCAATGCCGCCGAGCGGCTCTTTGCGCTGCACGGCTTTCAGAACGTTTCGGTTCGCGACATCACCGCCGAGGCGGGGGTCAACCTCGCCAGCGTGAACTACCACTTCGGCTCCAAGGACGCCCTGCTGTTCGAGATTTTCCGACGGCGCACGTCCGAGCTGAACCGCGAGCGGGCGCGCCTGCTGCACGAGGCCACGGCGCGATATGACGGCAAGCCGCCTGTGCGGGCGATTCTCCAGGCCCTTTTCGGCCCGCCGCTACGCTGGGCCAAGCCCGATGGCGACCGTTGTGTCTCGGTGCAGTTCATCATCCGCGCCCGATCCGAGGGAAATGCGGACATGCGCGAAGTGCTGCGCAACGACGTGAGCCACCTCGAACGGTTCGCCAACGCCTTGATGGCCGCCCGGCCCGACCTGCCGGCGGAAGACGTCTACTGGCGCCTGCATTTCGTGCTCGGCATGGTTCACAACAACCGCTTCGCCGAGTTCGACCGCCTGCACCACCTGTCGGGCGGCGTGACCCGCGAGGGCGAGGTCGACGCCTTGCTCGAGCGGATGCTGGACTTCGCCGAAGCCGGGTTCATGGCCTGAAGCAATTCAGGCGATGGTCGAAGGCGGGCCTGCCCCGGCCCGACGCTCGGGCGGCTTCGACATTCCGCCGAGAGACTTCCACCTGCGGACCCGCTATCCTGCCGGTCCCAGGGTCCGGCAATGGAAGCTCTGAAACTCTCCGACCACGACATCCTGCCCGAGCGTGGATTTCTTTGCGCCTACGATGCGGCGGAGGTGGTGCTTCCCTCCGATCTCGCCCCGGCGGTGGACGCCGCGGCCAGCCTTCCGCGCACGCTCCTCACCGGCCGTGTGCGCGCCCACCTCGAACAGTTGCCGGAGCTGGACCTCACCGCCTTCTGCGCCGAGGCGGCCGAGCCGGCGGTTCGCAGCGCCATGGTGCGGTACGCCTTCATGACGCAGGCCTATGTATGGGGAGAAGCCGCGGCCCCGGCGCGCCTGCCGGCGACGTTGGCGAAGCCGATCTGGGCGCTGGCGCGCCGGCTGGGCCAGAAGCCGCTGCTGTCCTACTCGGCCTATGTGCTGGACAATTGGGGCCTCCTCGACCGGGCCGGCCCGATCGCGCTGGACAACCTCTTCATGATCCAGAATTTCCTCGCGGGGCAGGACGAAGCCTGGTTCGTGCTCGTGCATGTGGCGATCGAGGCGCGGGCCGGGGCGATGCTCGCGCAAGCGCCGGGGCTGATCGAAGCCGCCGACCACCGCGACCCCGCCGCAGCCGAGCGCGGCCTGTCGGCCCTCGCCGCGGTCTTCGACGACGTCAACGCCATCTTCGATCGCATGCCGGAGCGATGCGACCCGTACATCTACTTCCACCGCGTGCGACCCTACATTCACGGCTGGAAGGACAATCCGGCGCTGGACGCGGGCCTCGTCTATGACGGGGTCGCCGAGAGCT
>DASVNS010000098.1:0-10291 GCA_036383735.1 Phenylobacterium sp.
CCTCGCTGAGGACCGTGGCGCGCGTGCCGCTGGCCTCGGGGCGCAGGTCGTCGCGGCTGGCCAACCAGTCCAGCTGGAAGGGCAGGGGCGCGAACGCGCGGGCGACGGCCTGGCCCACGTGACCCGCGCCGAAAATCACCAATCGAGGCAGGGCGGGGCGGATCGTTTCGGACACGCGGCGGACCTCCGGGATCGGGACGCGCGGGCTGTCCGACGCCTCGCCCGGGACCTCGATCGCGCGGGTCATCTCTCCATCCGCGAAGGTGGCCGTGAGGAAGAAAGGCTCCCGGGCCTGCGCCGCCGGCTCCAGCCAACTCAGGCTGTCGGCGTCCACCCGCTCCACCAGTAGCCGCACATGGCCGCCGCAGCATTGGCCCAGCAACGGGCCAAGCGGATAGTCCTGAAGCGCATGCCGGCGGACGGACTGGGCGAGCAGCTTGCGCGCCTGCTCCAGCCCCTGCCGCTCCAGGGCCCCGCCACCGATGGTGCCGGTGAAGCGGTCGGGCCAGACCAGCATGCGCGCGCCGATCTCCCGCGGGGTCGAGCCCTGGGCGCCGACGATGGTCACCATGGCCAGGGCCTCGCCCTGGCGGGCGGTCGCGAGGGCCTCGCCGATCCACTCAGGCATCGCTCAGTCTCCGGCGCACGTCGTCGCAGGCGGCCAGGATGCGCTCGGGCGTGGCCGGCGCGTCCAGGTTCGGCATCACCCTGTGCGCGCCGACGCTGGCGACCGCATCGGTCAAGGCCGAGAACACCGAGATCGCCAGCATCAGCGGCGGCTCGCCCACGGCCTTGGAGCGATGGATCGTGTTCTCGCGGTTCTCGCCCGGCTGCCAGATCGCGATGTTGAAGATGTCCGGCCGGTCGCCGGTCGTGGGGATCTTGTAGGTCGAAGGCGCATGCGTGCTGAGGCGGCCGGCCTCGTCGAACACCAGCTCCTCGGTGGTCAGCCAGCCCATGCCCTGGATGAAGCCGCCCTCGATCTGGCCGAGGTCTATGGCCGGGTTCAGGGAGCGGCCGACGTCGTGCAGGATATCCACCCGGACCACCTTGCTCTCGCCCGTCAGGGTGTCGACCACCACCTCGGAACAGGCGGCGCCATAGGCATAATAGTAGAACGGCCGGCCCTTGTGGCGGACCCGGTCGTAGTGGATGTCCGGCGTCTTGTAGAAGCCGGTCGCCGACAGGGACACGCGGGCCAAATAGGCCTCATGCACGAAGTCGCGGAAGCTCAGGAGCTCGGCGCCGATCTGCACGCCTTCCGGGATGAAGACCGGATCGTGGCCGTAGGTCTCGCGGGCGAAGGCCGCCAGCCGGTCCTTGATGGCATTGCATGCGTTCAACGCCGCCATGCCGTTCAGGTCACTGCCCGAAGAGGCCGCGGTCGCCGAAGTGTTGGGCACCTTGTCGGTGCGGGTCGAGGTGATCTTCACGGCGGACAGGGGGACCTGGAACGCGTCGGCGGCCACCTGGGCCACCTTGATGTTCAGCCCCTGGCCCATCTCCGTCCCACCGTGGTTCAGGTGGATCGAACCGTCGGTGTAGACATGCGCCAGGGCGCCCGCCTGGTTCAGGTAGGTGGTGGTGAAGGAGATGCCGAACTTCACGGGCGTGAGCGCGATGCCGCGCTTGAGGTGCGCACTCGTAGCGTTGCAGGCCGCAATGGCGAGCCGGCGGGCGCGGTAGCCGGAACTGGCCTCCAGCTGCGTCATGATCTCATGCGCCACGGCGTCCGTGACCGTCTGGCCGTAGGGCGTCAGGTCGCCGGCGACGCCGTAGAGGTTGGCCAGGCGCACATCCAGCGGGTCCTTGCCCAAGGAAAGCGCCACGGCGTCCAGCGCCCGTTCGATGGCCATCATCCCCTGGGGGCCGCCAAAACCGCGGAAGGCGGTGTTGGAGACGGTGTGCGTGCGCGCCCGGTGGCTGACGATCTCCGCCGTCTGCAGGGCGTAGGCGTTGTCGGCGTGGAACATCGCCCGGTCGTTGATGGCGTGGCTGAGGTCGGCCGAGAATCCGCAGCGGGAGGCGAACTCGAAGGCTGCGCCGCGCAGCTGGCCCTCGCCGTCGAACCCCACGCTCCAGTCGATTTCGAAGTCGTGCCGCTTGCCGGTCATGACCATGTCGTCGTCGCGGTCGAGGCGGATCTTGGCCGGCCGGCGGGTAAGCTTGGCGGCGAGCGCCGCCATGGCTGCCCACTGCACCGACTGGGTCTCCTTGCCGCCGAACCCGCCGCCCATCCGGCGCACCTCGACGGTGACGTCCG
Source organism: Phenylobacterium sp. (assembly GCA_036383735.1). GTDB lineage: Bacteria > Pseudomonadota > Alphaproteobacteria > Caulobacterales > Caulobacteraceae > Phenylobacterium. The sequence continues at coordinate 2,264 of DASVNS010000098.1, forward strand.
CGTCGGCGCAGCCGAGCACACGGGCAATGATGTGTTGAGTCTCGGTGGGGTGCTGGGTCGAGGTCCAGATGTGCAGGTCATGGCCCTCGCCGGGAACGACCAGAGCCACCTGACCCTCCAGGTAGAAGTGCTCCTGGCCGCCGACCTGGATATGGCCGGACAAGCTGTGGGGCGCGGTGCCAATGGCGGCTCGCGCGTCGCCAAGGCTCATCGTCTGGGTGGGCTCGATGAACGAACCGGCCGCGACGGCGGCGTTCGCGGTCAGCAGCGGCGGCAGGTCTTCGTACTCGACGACGGCCAAAGCGGCGGCGGCGCGCGCTTTGGGCAGGCTCTCGGCGGCCACGCAGAACAGCGCCTGGCCGAGGAACTTCACCTCCGCCTCGGCGAACAGCGGATCGTCGCCGGCGAAGGGGCTGATGTCGTTCTTGCCCGGCACGTCGGCAGGCGTGAGCACCGCCACCACGCCCGGAGCCGCGCGGACGGCGCCGAGGTCCAGCCGGGTCATCCGCGCATGGGCCCGCGCGCTCTGGCCCACGTAGAGGTGCAGCAGGCCCGGCGGTTCGGGGATGTCGTCGATGTAGAGGGCCTCGCCGCTGACGTGGCGCGGCCCGCTGTCGTGGCCGACCGGCGCATTCAGGACGGCAAGCCGTTTCAGTTCGCCGGCGTCAGCCATAGGCCACCGCCTCGGCTTCACGCAGCCGTCCTGCGCCGACGCTTTCCAGGAACGCGCGGCGGAGCATGTTCTGCGCGGCCTCAAGCCGGTAGCCCGCCGAGGCGCGCATGTCGCTGATAGGCGTGAAATCCCGGGCCAGCGCGGCGACGGCCGCCTCGATGGTGTCGCGGGTCCAAGCCTTGCCGACGAGGGCCGCCTCGCACGCCGCAGCTCGCTTCGGCGTCGCGGCCATGCCGCCGAACGCGACCCGGGCATCCGTGACGCGCCCGCCTTGAACGCCCACGGACAAGCCCAGGCAAACCGCCGAAATATCCTGGTCGAAGCGCTTGGAAAGCTTGGCGATCTTGAAGATGCGGCCGGTCGCGGGCTTTTTCACGATGACCGCTTCGATGAACTCGCCCGGTTGCCGGTCCTGCTTGCCGTAGGCGAGGAAGAAGTCCTCCAACGGCAGTTCGCGCCGTGCCCTGCCCTTCCGCAGGACGAGGGTCGCGCCGGCGGCGATCAGCGCCGGCGGCATGTCGCCGATGGGCGAGCCGTTGGCGAGGTTGCCGCAGATGCCGCCAACGTTGCGCACCTGCAGCCCGCCCAGGCGGCGCAGCAGTTCGTCGAACTCCGGATGCAGGACCGCGAGGGGAGCATGGGCATCGGCGTAGCGAACCGCGGCTCCGATGCGGAGGGCGTGGCCCAGGTCGTCGATGGCCTTGAGGTCGGCGCACTCGTTCAGTGAGATGACCGTTGGCAGCACCCGATGCTGCTTCGTGACCCAAAGACCCACGTCGGTGCCGCCCGCCAGCACCGTGGCGTCCGGATGGGCGTCCAGCAGGGCGGCCAGTTCATCGGCCGAACGCGGAGCGAAGAACTTGCGGCCGCCATGCTCCAGCGCCAGGCCTTCGACCGGCTGGATCTCGGCGAGGGCTGCGGCGAGATCGGCCGCATCTTCCGCCGCCCGCCCCATCGCCTGGCCTGCCGCCAGGATCGGGCCATAGCCCGTGCAGCGGCAGAGGTTGCCCGCGAGCGCGTCCTTGAGGCTGGCGGTGTCGGTCGCCGCCCCCTCGCGCTGAAGGGCGTAGAGGCTCATCACGAAGCCCGGGGTGCAGAAGCCGCACTGGCTGCCGTGCGTGTCGACCATCGCCTGCTGCACCGGGTGCAGCGCACCTTCGCGGCCCAGGCTCTCCACGGTGAACAGCGCGCGGCCATCGAGCATGGGTGCGAACAGGATGCAGGCGTTCACCGCCCGGAACCTGACCGTACCGCTTTCAAGTTCGCCGAGCACCACGGTGCAGGCGCCGCAATCGCCCTCGGCGCAGCCCTCCTTCGTGCCCGTGCGGCGCAGGTGGTAGCGGAGCAGGTTCAGCACGCTCAGCGTGGGATCGATGCCCGACAGCTCGCGGATCTCACCATCGAGCAGGAAGCGGATCGGGCGCGCCATCCTAGCTGCCCCGGTAGGTGGAGTAGGCGAAAGGGCTGACCAGCAGCGGGACGTGGTAGTGCGTCCCCGCCTCCGCGACGCCGAAATCGATGGTCACCACCTCGAGGAAGGCGGGGCGCGCCAGCGCCACGCCGAGGTCCCGGAAATATTCGCCCACGTCGAATTGCAGGCGGTAGGCGCCCGGCGTCAGGTCTTTCGAGGTCAGCAGCGGCTGGTCGATCCGGCCGTCACGGTTGGTCACCGCGGACACCAGCGCCTCGCCGTCCCGCGACAGGCGCAGGCTGACGCCCGCGGCCGGTCGGCCATGCATCGTGTCGAGGACGTGAGTGGTAAGCCCGCTCAAGGATGACTCCGCAAATCCAGCCGCCCAGAATCCGCCCCGAGGCTTGGAATTGCAACCTTGGCGTAGGATTGCGACGGTGTGGCCCCGACGAAGCCTGCTAAGCGGTTAGACATGCCCGACCCCACCTATCCGCGCGACCTGATCGGCTACGGCAAGGATCCGCCGCACGCCGACTGGCCCGGGGGCGCGCGCATCGCGATCCAGCTGGTGCTGAACTACGAGGAGGGCGGCGAGAACTCCGTGCTGCACGGCGACGCGGCATCCGAATCTTTCCTCTCCGACATGATCAACCCGGCGCCGATCCCGAATGCGCGCCATATGAGCATGGAGCAGATTTACGAATACGGCAGCCGCGCCGGGGTGTGGCGCCTCCTGAGGCTGTTCGAGCGTTACAAGGTCCCGGTGACCGTGTTCGGTGTCGCGATGGCCATGGAGAGAAACCCGGCGGCGGTCGAGGCCATGCTGGAGGCGGGGCACGAGGTCGCCTCGCACGGCTGGCGCTGGATCAACTATCAGGACGTGCCGGAGCCGATCGAGCGCGAGCACATGTCGCGCGCCATCGAGATCCACAAGCGGCTGACCGGCGAGCGCCCGCTCGGCTGGTACACCGGCCGCACCAGCCCCAACACGCGCCGGCTGGTCGCCGAGGACGGCGGGTTTCTCTACGACGCCGACGACTATTCCGACGACCTGCCGTTCTGGGCCGAGGTCGGCGACCGGGCGCAACTCATCGTGCCCTACACCCTGGAAGCCAACGACATGCGCTTTTCGGGCACGGGGCTGAACACCGGGGAGCAGTTCTATTCCTACCTGAAGGACGCCTTCGACGTGCTTTACGCCGAGGGCGAGACGCGGCCCAGAATGCTGTCCGTCGGCCTGCACTGCCGGATCGCCGGGCGGCCGGGCAAGATGGCGGGGCTGGAGCGCTTCATCCGCTATGCGCAGGCGCACCGGGACGTGTGGTTCTGCCGGCGGATCGAGATCGCCAGGCACTGGCGGGAGCGGCATCCGCATGGCGGCTAGGGACGCGTTCATCGCCCGGTTCGGGCCGGTCTACGAGGCCTCGCCCTGGGTCGCCGAGGGCGTCTGGCCCGACCCGCCCTTGGATCGAGAGAGCCTGGCGAGGGCGATGGCCGCGGTCGTGGACGCCGCGCCCCGGGCGAAGAAGCTGGCGCTGATCCGGGCGCACCCGGAACTGGCCAGCCGGGCGAAGATGGCGGAGGCTTCGGTGCACGAGCAGGCGGGCGCAGGGCTGGACCAGTGCAGCCCACAGGAGTTCGAGGCGTTCCAGCGGCTGAACGCGGCCTACAACGCCCGCTTCGGCTTTCCCTTTATCGTCGCGGTGAGGGGGCTGAGCCGCGCCGACATCCTGGCCGCCTTAGAAGCCCGGCTCGCAAACGATCCGGAGACCGAGTTCGCGGCGGCCATCGCCCAGATCCACCGTATCGCCGCCTTCCGCATCGCCGACCTGCTGTAGGGCCCCGCCATGTTCGATGATCTTCGCCGCCAGTTCGTGGACCTCGCCCAGCCCCGCCTGGGCTCGGAAGTCGTCTACGCCACCGATGATTTCTTCGCCGACAAGAGCCGCCTGATCGATCCGGCCGAACCGGTCTTCATTCCCGGCAGGTACGACGACAACGGCAAGTGGATGGACGGCTGGGAGAGCCGCCGCAAACGCGTCCCGGGCCACGATTGGTGCATCGTGAAGCTGGGCGTCCGCGGCATCGTCGCCGGCTTCGAGATCGACACCCGCCACTTCACCGGCAACTACCCGCCCGGCGCGGAGATGGAGGTCTGTGTGTCGGCCGACGCCGTGCCCGGCGATGACGCCGGCTGGATCAAGGCTACGCCGAGGCTGGAGCTGAAGGGCGACGACCGCGCGTGGGTCCCGCTGGACGGGCCCATCCCTGCCACCCACGTGCGCCTGCACATCTATCCGGACGGCGGCGTGGCGCGCCTGCGCGTGTGGGGCCGCGTCGATCCGGACTGGAACCAGGCAGGGGAGGACGAGGTCATCGACCTGCTGGCCCTGGCCTGGGGCGGCCGCGGGATCGTCGCCAACGACGAGCACTACGGGCGGGTTGGGAACATGACGGCGCCGGGCCGCGGCGTCGACATGGGAGACGGCTGGGAGACGCGCCGGCGCCGCGAGCCGGGCCACGATTGGGCGATCCTGGAACTGGGGACCTTTGGCCGGGTGAGCGAGGTCATCGTCGATACGGCCCACTTCAAGGGCAACTATCCGGACCGTTGCTCCATCCAGGCGACGGCCCGTGCGCATGGCGCCCCGCACGAGATTGCGGGTCAGGCCGAGGGCTGGCCGGTCCTGCTGCCCGAGGTGAAGCTGCAGGCCGACCACGTCCATTCGTTCGAGGCGGAGCTGGCCGACCTGGGCCCGATCCGCTTCGTACGTCTCAACATCTATCCCGACGGCGGCGTCAGCCGCCTGCGGTTGATGGGGATCGTGGCGCGTTAGAATCCCTTGCCTCCCCTGCGAAGCGGGGGCGGGGGACCGCTCGCCGAAGAGCGAGTGGCGGAGGGGGCAAGCCTCAGGCGCTGATTTAACGGGCGGTCGCAAGCACGGCGCTTGTAGCTCGCCCCTTCCACCATCGGCTCTTCGGCCGATGGTCCCCCTTCCCCATGAATGGGGAAGGCAAGGATCACGCGACGAGCCGTGCCGGCAGTCCGCCGGCCTTGGCGATGAAGCCGATCACGTCGTCCACGCCCTGCAGGCGGCTGAGGTCGGTGAAGAGATAGGGTCGCTCGCCCCGGGCCGTCCTGGCGTCGCTATCCATGACCGAGAGGTCGGCGCCCACGTGTGGCGCCAGGTCGGTCTTGTTGATGATCAGCAGGTCTGAGCGGGTGATCGCCGGACCGCCCTTGCGGGGGATCTTCTCGCCCTGGCAGACGCTGACCACATAGAGGGTGAGGTCCGCCAGGTCCGGGCTGAAGGTGGCCGCCAGGTTGTCGCCACCGCTCTCGATGAAGATCACGTCGAGGTCAGGGAAGCGCCGGTTCATCTCGGCGATGGCGGCCAGGTTCAGCGAGGCGTCCTCGCGGATCGCCGTGTGCGGGCAGCCGCCGGTCTCCACCCCGAGGATACGATCCTCGGGCAGCGCCTGGAGGCGGTTCAGGATCAGGGCGTCTTCCTGCGTGTAGATGTCGTTGGTGACCACGGCGACGGACCACCGGTCGCGCATGGCCTTGCAAAGCTTCTCGATCAAGGTGGTCTTGCCGGAGCCGACCGGGCCGCCGACACCCACGCGCAAGGGGCCATTGCTCATGAGCCGAACAGCCTTCCGTCCAGGGTCTCGTGCCGCATGGCGGCGATGTCGGAGTTCAAGGTGGCCGAGCCGAGGTCATCCAGCGTGGACTCCGCTGCCCGGAGGGCCGTGCGGATGATCACCGGCTCCAGGGCCGCGATCACCTGCAGGGCGTCGGACTGGCCCAGCGGCACAGCGCGCACCGCGACGCTCACAAGGTTGGCGGCGAAGGCATGCAGCCAGGCGGTCAAGGCGGGAGCGAGGGGCAGACAGGCCGCGCCGGCCGCCGCGCCCAGAGCGACGGGATAGGGGGCTCGCACGATCGGCGGCGGGTTCCAGGCCGCCACTGCGGTCAGGAAGGCCTCGCCCTGGGCCATGGTTTCGCGACGGCGCTCCAGCGAGGGCGCGAGCGCCTCGGCCAGTTCGGCGATCTCGTCGAGGGCCACGTGGTCTTCCGCCGTCACCGCCGTCCAGGCGGCCTTGGCCAGGACCGCGTCCGTCCAGCCCGAACCGTACTCCAGCAAACTGGCGATCCAGCTGGTCAGTGAGCGGACGTCGCCGACCACCTCCTCGCGGATCGCCGTCTCCAGCCCATGCGAATAGCCGAACGCGCCGACCGGGAACGCCGGCGACAGCCAGGTCAGCAGGCGGAGCAGGCGCGCTTCAGTGCTCATGCCCATGTCCTTCGTGCGTTTGCGGCCCGTGGTCGCGATAGGCGCCACCCTCGGGGTCGAAGGGCGCGACGATGTCACGGACGTGGGCGCCCTGGTGCTCCAACATGTGGGCGATCACATGGTCGCGGCGGATCAGCAGCCGGTCGGCGAACACCTGCGCCTCCAGGTGCCGATTGCCGATGTGCCAGGCCAACCGGATCAACTGGGCGGGCGAGTGGGCGGTGACCTCCAGCAACGGCTCCGGCTGGGCTACGACCTGCACCACGCCGCCGCCTGGAATCTGCAGCCCGTCGCCATCCCGAAGGTGCGTCGCCGCGCCGAGGTCCAGCAGGTACTCCGCGCCCGACACGCCTGTCAGGACGATCCGCCGACGATGGCGGCCGTCATAGTCGAGGGTGACCCGGTCGGCCGGTTCGCCGGTCCAGGTCCCGTCGGGCAGGATGTCGGTGATCGTGGTCATCACTCTGCCTCCTGCTCGTCATGGACCCGGCCATCCACCTTCCGCGTCAGGGCGTCGTCGATCTTGGCGAGAGCGGCGGGTCGCATGGATGGCCGGGTCAAGCCCGGCCATAACGAGGGAAAGCAGGGGGAAAATAGAAGCCGCGTCATCAGAACAGGAAGTACCGCTGCGCCATGGGCAGCACCTCGGCGGGTTCGCAGGTGAGCAGCTCACCGTCGGCGTGGACCTCGTAGGTTTCGGGATCCACCTCGATCACCGGGGTCGCGGAATTGTGGACCATCGAGGCCTTGGAGAGGCCGCCGCGCACGTTCTCCACCGCCACCATCTCCTTCCAGAGGCCGAGCCTCGCCGGCAGCCCGCTTTCGATCGCCAGCTTCGAGGTGAAGACGACGGAAGACCGCGTCACGCTTCGACCATAGGCCGCGAACATCGGCCGGTAGTGGACGGGCTGGGGTGTCGGGATCGAGGCGTTGGGATCGCCCATCGGCGCCGCGGCGATCGACCCGCCCAACAGCACCAGGTCCGGCTTCACGCCGAAGAAGGCCGGGCTCCACAGCACCAGGTCGGCCCGCTTGCCGGGCTCGACGGAGCCGATGTGCGCGCTCATGCCATGGGCGATCGCCGGGTTGATGGTGAACTTGGCGATGTAGCGCTTCACCCGAAAATTATCCGCTGGGCCGTCCCCGAGCTGGCCGCGTTGCTTCTTCATCTTGTCGGCGGTTTGCCAGGTGCGGATCAGCACCTCGCCCACCCGGCCCATGGCCTGGCTGTCGGACGAGATGATCGAGAGGGCGCCCAGGTCATGCAGGATGTCCTCGGCGGCGATGGTCTCCCTGCGGATGCGACTCTCGGCGAACGCCACGTCCTCGGGGATCGACGGGTCCAGGTGGTGGCAGACCATGAGCATGTCGAGGTGCTCGGCCAGGGTGTTGTGCGTGTAGGGCCGCGTGGGGTTGGTGGACGACGGGATCACGTTCGCAAGCCCCGCCACCTTCAGGATGTCCGGCGCATGGCCGCCGCCGGCGCCCTCGGTGTGGAAGGCGTGGATCGTGCGGCCCTTGAAGGCGGCGATGGTGTCCTCGACGAAGCCGCTCTCGTTCAAGGTGTCGGTGTGGATCATGCACTGGACGTCGTGCTCGTCGCAGACGCTCAGGGCGCAGTCGATGGTGGCCGGGGTCGTCCCCCA
>DASVNS010000099.1:0-5845 GCA_036383735.1 Phenylobacterium sp.
GGCCGGAGCAGCGGCGTCGGCGGCCGGAGCGGCTTCTTTCTTTTGGCAGGCGGCCAGGCTCAGAGCCATGACACCGGCAGTGGCGATCGTGAGAATGCGAAGCTTCATTGGAGGTAGGCTCCCCGGGGTGAATCCCCGACAAAACGAATGCTACACAACTTCGTGCGATCTCAAAATCGTGATCGGGCGCCCGTCACGGAAATTTCTCGCGACGCATCCACCTGACGCATTAGGGATCGCGGAATGAGCATCTGGAGAGATCGATGAGTAAGCGCGTGAGGAAGGCCGTCCTGCCCGTCGCGGGCCTGGGGACCCGGGTGTTGCCCGGCGCCAAGACCACTCCGAAAAACCTTCTGAACGTCGTCGACCGCCCGATCCTCAGCTACATCGTCGAGGAAGGCCGCACCGCCGGCATCGAGCACTTCGTGTTCATCGTGGGCCGCGGCCAAGGCGCGATCGAGGACTACTTCGACGCCAGTCCCGAGGTCGAAGGGATCCTCGAGGCCAAGGGCAAACTCGAGATCCTGGCCGACCTTCGCCGCGATCTGCCGCAGCCGGGCCAGATGAGCTTCATCCGCCAGATGGCGCCGTTGGGCCTGGGCCACGCGGTGTGGTGCGCCAGGGACGTGATCGGCGACGAGCCCTTCGCGGTGATGCTGCCGGACATGCTGATGATGGCCCGGACGGCCGCCCTGGCCCAGGCCGTGGCGGCCCACGAGCAGAAGGGCGGCAACATCGTGGTCGTCGAGCCGGCCCCCGAGGGCGAGGCGCACAAGTACGGCATCGTGGCGCTCGACGGCCAGGACGGACGCCTCAACCGCATGACCGGCATGGTCGAGAAGCCCGCCCCGGGCACGGAGCCGTCGAACCTCTTCATCTCCGGCCGTTACATCTTGCAACCCGAGATCTTCAACATCCTGGAGACCCAGGAGCGCGGCGCCGGCGGCGAGATCCAGCTCACCGACGGCATGTTCAACCTCATGAAGTCGCAGGACTTCCACGCCCTCGAATACGAGGGGACCACCTATGACTGCGGCGACAAGATCGGTCTGCTGCGGGCCAATGTCGCCTTCGCGCTCGCGCGCCCCGAACTGGCCGCCGACGCCCGCAAGGCCATCGCGGCCCTGCTGTAAGGGGGATGCGCCTCTTCCTCTTCGGTTACGGGTTTTCAGGCCGCGCCATGGCCAGGCGCATGGCGGCGAAGGGCTGGGACGTCGCCGCCATCCACCGCACCCGCGAGACCGCAGCTCAGATCGCCGCCGACGGCTGCCGGGCCGTCGATCTCGGCGACCGCCAGGCGATCACCGAAGCGCTGTCTCACACCCAGGCCCTGCTCGTCACCGCCCCGCCGGGGCCGCAGGGTTGCCCGGCGCTGAACGCCCTGGTCGGCCCCCTCGCCGAGGCCGGCGCCTTCCCGGACTGGATCGGCTACCTCTCGACCACCGGCGTGTACGGCGACCGGCGGGGTGGCTGGGTCACCGAGCAGAGCCGCCTGGCCGCCCAGTCCGTCGAGGGTGCGCGCCGGGTCGGGGCCGAGCGCGACTGGTGGCAGGTGGGCCGCGGCATGGGCCTGACGGTGGCGGCCTTTCGCCTGCCCGGCATCTATGGCCCCGGCCGGTCGGCGTTCGACCGCCTGCGCGAGGGCCGGGCGCGCCGGATCGTCGCCGAGGGCCAGGTGTTCTCCCGCATCCACGTGGACGACCTCGCCGCCGGCCTGGAGGCCTCGATCGCCCGCCCCCGCGCCGGGGCGGCCTACAACCTCTGCGACGACGAGCCCGCGCCCAACAGCGAGGTGATCGCCCATGCCGCCAGCCTGCTCGGCATCGACCCGCCGCCGGTGGTGAAGCTGCAGGACGCCAACCTCTCCTCCGCGGGGATGCGCTTCTATGCCGAGAGCAAGCGGGTCTCGAACGCCCGCGCCAAGGCCGAGCTCGGCTGGCGGCCGACGTATCCGACCTATCGTGAGGGATTGGCGGCGATCCTTGAGCGGGAACGCACGCCTTAGGTCCCGGTCTTCGCGTCCCGCGAAACCGGGATTGACACTCAGGAAAACTCGCCGACGGCGGCCAGCAACCGCGCGATGTCCTGCGGGCGTGACAGCCGGTGGTCGCCGTCCCGGATCAGGGTGAAGACCACGTCGTCACCCTTGAGGCTGTGCGCCAGCTCCAGGGCGTGGCGCCACGGCACGTCGGGGTCTGCGCCGCCTTGGAGGATGCGGACCGGAACCTCGATGGGGATTGGCTCACCGCCCAGGATCGACCAGCGGGCGCCGTCGTCCAGCAGGTCGCGGGTGATCGGATAGGGCTCGCCGTACTCGGAGGGCCGCAGCCACACCCGGTCCGCCGCCAGCGCCGCCCGCCCCTCGGGAGGGATCCCGGGGGTCATCAGCTTCTCGGTGAAGTCGGGCGCCGGGGCGATCAACACCATCGCCGTCACCCGCTTAGGTACGGCGATCGCGGCCAGGCAGGCGATCCAGCCGCCCATGGACGAGCCTACCAGCACCAGCCCGCCGGCCGTCAGTTCGTTCAGCACGGCGATGGCGTCCTCGCGCCAACGGCTGATCGTGCCCTTCGCGAACTCGCCCGACGACGCGCCGTGCCCGAAGTAATCGAACCGCACATAGCCGCGCCCGGTCGCCTGGGCCCAGTCGGCCAGGGCCTGGGCCTTGGTTCCGGTCATGTCCGACATGAAGCCGCCCAGCCAGACCACCGTCGGGCCGGAACCCTCGACCATCCGCCACGCCAGCCGCGCGCCGTCGGGGCGGTCCAGGAAACCTTCGATCTCGCTCATGACGGCCTCTTAGCAGGTGAGGCCAACTCAGTTTAGAGAAGGCGTCGTGTCCCTTCCCTCCGACTTCACCCTGCTGCAGGTCGTGCCCGAACTGGAAACCGGGGGCGCGGAGCAAAGCGCCATCGAGGTGGCCCGGGCCGTCGTCCGCGCCGGCGGCACGGCGCTGGTCGCCACCCGCGGCGGGCGGATGGTCTCGCGGCTGGAGGCAGACGGCGGGCGCCTCGCCCAGATGCCGGTGCAGACCAAGAACCCGCTGGTGATGCTGGGCAACGCGGCGCGCCTGGTGGCGCTGATCCGCCAGGAGAAGGTCTCCATCGTCCACGCGCGCAGCCGCGCCCCGGCCTTCGCTGCGCTCTGGGCGGCCAAGACGACCAACACTCCGTTCGTGGCCACCTACCACGGGGTCTACAAGGCCCAGTCCGGCCTGAAGCGCTGGTACAACGCCATCATGACCCGCGGCGATCTGGTGATCGCCAATTCCGACTTCACGCGCGACCACGTGCTGAGCGAGCACCGGCTCGACCCGCAGAAGCTGGTCACCATCCCGCGCGGCGTGGACTTCGAGCGGTTCGACCCGACCTTCGTGACGCCGAACCGGATCGAGGCCTTGCGGGCCGCCTGGGGCCTGGACCCGAACGACCACCGCGCCCAGATCCTGCTGGCCGGGCGGGTGACCCGCATCAAGGGCCACCTGATGATCGTCGAGGCGGCAAGGCAGCTGGCCGCCCAGGGCCGGCGCGACTTCCAGATCCTGTTCGCCGGCGACCACCAGGGCCGCACGGGCTACGCCGCCGAGGTGCAGGCCGCGATCGACGCCGCCGGCCTTGGCGACACCGTGAAGCTGGTCGGCCATTGCGACGACATGCCCGCGGCCTACCTGCTGGCCGACCTCGCCATCCTGCCCACCAACGTGCCCGAGAGCTTCGGGCGCGCGGCGGTGGAGCCCCAGGCCATGGGCCGCCCGGTCATCGCCTCCAACCACGGCGGCGTCACCGAGACGGTCCTGGACGGGGTCACCGGCTGGCTTGCCCCGGTCGAGGACGCCAGCGCCTGGGCCGAGGCGCTGGCCCGCGCGATCGACCTTGGTCCCGGCAAGCGGCTGCAGATGGGCGAGGTGGGACGCCGGCGCGCGCGTCAGCTCTATTCCGCCGACGCCATGTGCGCCCAGACGCTCGCGGCCTATGAACGGGTGCTGGAGGCGCGCGCCTGATGGCCCGGCACATGGAACGCATCCTGGTGATCAAACTGTCGGCCCTGGGCGACTTCGTCCTGGCGCTGGCTGCGATGAAGAAGATCCGCCAGGCCCACGCCAAGGCGCACATCACGCTGCTGACCACACCGCCCTTCGAAGCCCTGGCCAGGATCTGCCCCTACTTCAACGCGGTGGACACCGGCGGCCGCCCGGACGGGTTTCCCGAGTGGATGGCGCTGCGGAAGCGGATCAAGGACGCCAACTACGCACGGGTCTACGATCTGCAGACCTCGGCCCAGTCCAACCGGCTCTTCCAGCTTCTGCGACCCAGCGCGCCGGCATGGTCGGGCGTCGCCTTCGGCTGCTCGCTGCCGCACAAGAACCCCCTGCGCAACAGCATGCACACCCTGGAACGCCAGGCCGACCAGCTGATGTACGCCGGCATCTGGGAGGACGCGCCCACCGAACCGGGCGCCGCTCCGCCGCCCGACCTCTCGTGGATCATGAAGTCCGCCCCGCCGGAACGGCCCGTGCCGGGCGCCAACCGGCCCAGGCCCTATGTGATCTTCGTCCCCGGCGGTTCCGCGCATCGGCCCGAAAAGCGCTGGCCGGTGGAGCGGTATTCCGAGCTTGCGCGCATCCTCTATTCGCGCGGCTTCGAGATCGTGATCATCGGCGGCCCGGCCGAGGCCGATCTGGCGCACGCCATCCAGCGCGCCACCCCGCGTGCGCGCGACCTTACCGGCCGCACGGATTTCGCGTCCATCGCCCGCCTGGGCGCAAAGGCGGCGCTCGCGGTCGGCAACGACACCGGGCCCCTGCACCTCGCGGCGGCCGGCGGCGCGCCCACCATCGTGCTGTTCTCGAAGGCGTCCGACCCCGCGTTGTCGGCCCCGCGGGGCCGGGTGGCGATCCTGCGGGCCGAGAACCTGGCCGACCTGCCTGTGGCGCAAGTGGCGCAGGCCGCCAACTCTTTGGCGCTCACCCCGTCTGCCGCGCCTTGATACGGCGAGGCCTGCGGGTCATATACTAGGCTAAGACGACCGGAGCGCCTCGCGCCCGGCGTTTTTCGCGTTTCAACAGTCCGGAGCACTGCCTATTCGCCGCCCCATGCAAGCGCCGCCCGTCAAGGAAGGGCCGCGCATGAACGAAGATATCCGCGTCCCACGGGTCCTGCTCATCGATCAGCACGGTGAGAAGCAGGGCGTCATGCCCACCTCCGCCGCCATCGAAGCCGCTCAGGAAGCTGGCCTCGATCTCGTGGAGATCGTCCCGAACGCAGATCCGCCCGTCTGCAAGATCCTGGACTACGGCAAGTTCAAGTTCCAGGAACAGAAGAAGAAGAACGAGGCGCGAAAGCGACAAAAGGTCGTTGAGATCAAGGAGATCAAGCTCCGGCCGAACATCGACGTCCATGACTATGAGGTCAAGTCGAGGTCGATGCACCGCTTCTTCGAAGAAGGCGACAAGGTGAAGATCACCCTGCGGTTCCGTGGCCGCGAGCTGGCCCACCCGGAACTCGGGATGAAACTGCTCCAGAAGGTGAAGGTCGATTTCGAACCTGTCGCCAAGGTGGAGTACGAGCCTCGCATGGAAGGCCGCCAGATGATCATGATCCTGGCGCCGCGATAGTCAGACCGGGCTAACCTCCATCTCGTGTGGAATATTGAGCGCGGCCGTCCCCTGGGCGGCCGCTTTCGTTTCACCCGCGGATCGCGCGCCCCCCAAAGCGCGCGGAACATCTTGAGAACCCGACGATAGGGCGCTACCTAGGTCACGCACGACGAGGGAGACGTCCAATGGCTCAGTCCGGGAGGATTCGCTGTGGGATCGGCGGCTGGACGTTCGAGCCCTGGCGGGGCG
>DASVNS010000100.1:0-3157 GCA_036383735.1 Phenylobacterium sp.
TAGGCCAGCTCGCCGTCGGCGTACTTCACCAGGGCGATGAAGGCCGAACGGTTCGGATCATACTCCAGGCGTTCGACCGTCGCGGGGACGTCGAACTTCCGGCGCTTGAAGTCCACGATGCGGTACAGGCGCTTGGCGCCGCCGCCGCGGAAGCGGACCGCGATGCGACCGTTGCCGCCACGGCCGCCGGACTTCGTCAGGCCTTGGACCAGACGCTTTTCCGGACCGCCCTTGTGGAGCTCGGACTTGTCGACGAGGACCAGCTGACGGCGGCCCGGCGACGTAGGATTGAATTGCTTCAAGGCCATCGGATCAGAGCCCCGTAGTGATGTCGATCGACTGGCCATCGGCCAGCGTCACGATCGCTTTCTTGACGTCCGAGCGCTTGCCCATGATGCCGCGGAACCGCTTGGTCTTACCCTTCACGTTGATCGTATTGACCTTCGTGACGTTGACCTTGAACAGCGCCTCGACCGCAGTGGCGATCTCGTCCTTGGAAGCGTCGCCGGCCACCCGGAAGACCACCTTGTTCTGCTCCGAGAGCAGCGTGGCCTTTTCCGTGATGATCGGAGACAGGATGGTGTCGTAGTGACGAACGGTGGGTTCCACGGCCATCACGCGGCCTCCTTAGGCTGGAAGCGCGCCTGGATCGCTTCGACCGCGTCCTTGGTCAGGACCAGCTTACGGCGACGCAGCACGTCATAGACGTTCAGGCCGGCGTTCGGCAGCACATCGACGTTCGGGATGTTGCGGGCGGCGAGCCGGAAGTTGTTGTCCACCTCGGCGCCGGCGATCACCAGCGCGTGGGTCACGCCGATCTTGCCCAGCTGATCGCGGAGCGCGGCGGTCTTGGCTTCGGTCAGCGAGACCGAGTCCAGCACGATCAGCGATCCGTCCTTGGCCTTGGAAGACAGCGCGTGGCGCAGGGCCAGGGCGCGGATCTTCTTGGGCAGGTCGAAGGCGTGGCTGCGGACAACCGGGCCGTGGGCCTTGGCGCCGCCGACGAACTGGGCCGCACGGCGCGAACCGTGACGGGCGCCGCCGGTGCCCTTTTGCTTGTACATCTTCTTCGAGGTCCGGGAGACCTCGTTGCGGACCTGGATCTTGTGGTTGCCCGAGCGGCGCTTGGCCAGCTGCCAGGTGATGACGCGTTGCAGGATGTCGCCGCGGATCTCTTCGATGCCGAAGATCTCATCGGCCAGCTCGATCGAGCCGCCCTTCCCGCCGTCCAGTTTGATGACGTCGAGTTTCATTACGCTTGATCCCCAGCTTCGGTCGCCTCAACCGGGGCTTCCGTGGCGACGGCCTCTTCCACCGGCGTTTCCGCGGCGGCTTCGACCGGGGTCGGCTGACCGGCGGAGCGGAAGGCGCCCGGCTTCGGCGCATCGGCCGGCAGGGCCGACTTCACCGCGTCGCGGAGCTTCACGAACGTGCCTTCGGTGCCGGGAACAGCGCCCCGCACCAGGATCAGGCCGCGCTCGGCATCCACGCGCCAGACGACGACGTTGAGGGTGGTGACGGTTTCCTGGCCGAGGTGGCCAGCCATCTTCTTGCCCTTGAAGGTGCGGCCCGGGTCCTGACGCTGGCCGGTCGAACCGTGCGAGCGGTGGGAGACGGACACCCCGTGGGTGGCGCGAAGGCCCCCGAAGTTCCAGCGCTTCATGGCGCCGGCGAAGCCCTTACCAACCGTCGTCGCGGTGACGTCGATCTTCTGGCCCGGGAGGAAGTGGTCGGCGGTGATCTCCGCGCCCACATCGATGAGGTTATCCTCGGACACCCGGAACTCGACCAGCTTGTGCTTCGGCTCGACTTCACCTTTGGCGAAGTGGCCGCGCAGCGCTTTCGTGGTGTTCTTCGGCTTCTTGGAGCCCGCACCGAGCTGGAGGGCGACGTAGCCGTCCTTCTCCTTGGTGCGATGGGCCACGACCTGGCAGCCTTCGAGGCTGAGGACCGTAACGGGCACGTGGGCGCCGGCTTCATCGAAGAAGCGAGCCATACCCAGTTTCTTGGCGATTACGCCGGTTCGCATCGGATCAATCCCCTTAGAGCTTGATCTCGACGTCCACGCCGGCGGACAGGTCGAGCTTCATCAGCGCGTCCACGGTCTGCGGGGTGGGGTCGACGATATCGAGCACGCGCTTGTGCGTGCGGATTTCGAACTGCTCGCGCGACTTCTTGTCGACGTGCGGCGAGCGGTTGACGGTGAATTTCTCGATGCGCGTCGGCAGCGGGATCGGCCCGCGCACGGTCGCGCCGGTTCTCTTAGCCGTGTTCACGATCTCGCGGGTGGAATGGTCCAGCACGCGGTGATCGAAGGCCTTGAGCCGAATTCGGATGTTCTGACGATCCATATCGCTCTTACGTTTCCCTACAGACGGCGTCCGTCCGCGTGATCTCGACCATTTCAAAGACCAGCCCGAACCCCTCCAGAGAGGTGTCCGTACGCGAAAGTCCGCACAAACGACTAAGGCCCGCGCGAAACCCGCGAGGGCCTACTCCCGAAACGCTATCAATAAGCACTGCTTCGAGCCGTTCCGCGGGCCGCGTCTGCACTCCGAATTGCTTCGTTGCGCACAGCCGGTCCAACAGGAGGCGCGGTAATACCGATGCGACTCGGGTCCGTCAAGGGGCGCGCGCCCTATAGGACGGCCCGCTGCAGCTGCGGCGGAAGGTCTTCGGGCTCCGCCTCGGTCAGCATCCACGTCAGGATGCGGTAGGCGGTGACCTTGCCGGGCTCCCAGCTGGGCACGATCAAGAGGTCGCCGACCCGGATGAAGTCGTTGATGTACTCGCCCTTCTTGCGCGTATCCATCAGCACTTGGACGTGGCCCTGCGGGGTCACGCGGTAGAGCCGCCCGGGCCATTCGCTGACGAAGTAGTTGTCGCCGTCGCCGGCCGTCACGCCGTCCGCCTGGCCCAGGCCCGTCGCCAGCACCTTCACCCGGCGCGCCGGATAGTCGATGGCGAGCAGCTTGCCCTCCATCGTCGTGGCCACCAGCCGGTTCGGCTCGGCCAGCAGCCCGTTCACCGACTTCAGCTCCGGCGCGTCGGACCAGACGCTCATGGTTCCGTTGCTGAGCGCGAAGATCCGCCCGCTGCCGGAATCGGAGGCCAGCACCGTGCCGTCGGGGGCCACGGCCACGTCGTTCAGGAACAC
>DASVNS010000101.1:0-1769 GCA_036383735.1 Phenylobacterium sp.
GGTTCCAGGCCGGCGTCTTCCATCTTCCGGCGCAGGGTGTTGCGGTTGATGCCGAGGATCTCGGCGGCGCGCAGCTTGTTGCCGCCGGTGACGGCGAGCGCCGCCTGGAGCAGCGGGAGTTCGACCGCCTTGATGATGTGCTCGTACAAGGCCACGGGGCGCGCGGCCGAGGCGTCGGCGAAATAGGCGCCGACGGTTTGGCCGACCGCCAGGGCGAGGGCCTCCGATCGTGCGCCCGGCGTGGGCCAGGGATCGGCCAGCTCGCGCTCGACGATGGAGATCGTGATCACGTCGTCGGGGTAAAAGGCGCAGATCCGACGGAGCAGGTTTTCGAGTTCCCTCACGTTGCCCGGCCAGTCGTGGGCCTTCAGCCGTTGCTCGGCCCATGGGTCGAGGGATTTGGCCGGCCGGCCCTCGCTCTGAGCGCGGAGCAGGAAGGCGTTGGCGAGCTCGGCGATGTCCTCCGGCCGCTCGCGAAGCGTCGGGACACGCAGGGGTGCGACGTTCAGGCGAAAGTAGAGGTCCTCGCGGAACTTGCCCTCGCGAACCAGGCCGCGCAGGTCCTGGTTCGCGGCGGCGACGATGCGGGGGTTCGCAGGTCGTCCCGTCGCCGGATTGATCACCGTGTCCAGGCCCTCGATGATGCGCAGCAGGCGGGTCTGCGCCTCGTGCGGCAGGTCGCCGATCGCGTCGAGGAACAGGACGCCGCCGTCGGCCAGGGCCAGCTTGCCGGGCCGGTCCGGGCCGCCGAACAGCTCCCGCGTGACCTCGCCCGGATCGATGGCGGCCAGGCTCAGCGGCACGAAGGCGTGGTCCCGGCGCGGGCCCATGTCGTGGAGCGCGCGGGCGATCAGGGCCTTGCCGGTTCCGGACTCGCCGACGATCAGCACGGCGAGGTCGGACGACACCAGCCGGGCGATGGTGCGGTAGAGCTCCTGCATCGCCGCCGAGCGGCCGATCATCGGCAGATCGTCGCTGCGCTCGGCCCGCGCCGTCCGGGGGCGAGAGGCCGCCGGCCGTCGGGATGGCGTCAAAGCGCGGGCCGCGACAGCCATGAGCTCCTCGACGCCATACGGCTTGGCGACGTGGTCGAAGGCGCCGGCCTCCACCGCGCGCACCGCGGCGACCAGGCTGGTCTCGCCGCCGGTCAGGATCACCGGCAAGGCGGGCCGCGCCTGGCGGACCTGCCGCAACACCTGGAACGCCTGGTCCTCGGCCCGCTGGGTGTCGAGGACCACCAGGCCGACGTCGGGATCGCCGATCCACTTCAGCAAGGTGTCGGCGGGGCCGGTGGCGCGAACCGGATGCCCGTTTCCGGTGAACGCCCTGGCCAGCGCCAGGCGCACGTTCGCGTCGGCGTCGGCGATCAGCACTTTCGCCGCGCCCAGAGCTTCAGGTCGCATGTGGTCTCTCCTGCGGATGCCGGTCGCGGGACCGGTCAGCCGAGCTTGCGGAACGCGCGCTCGAAATAGAGCAGCGGGTCCGCCTCGCGGGCCTGTGCCTGGGTCACGTCCAGAATGAAGATGGTGTGGGTGCCGCCGTCGATCCGGCTGCGCACGGGGCCTGCGAAGGTGGCCAGCGAGCCCAGCCGCTCGGGCGGACCCGCCGGGTCGAGCCGCCAGCCGCTTCGGTCGAAGCGTTCGGCGGCGCGATGCGGGCTCGAGAAGCGTTCGGCTTCGTCGAGGTCCCGCTCGTCCAGCAGCGACAGGCTGACGGTCTCGGCGCGAAGCAGCGCGTCGTGCGCTCCGGCCGCCTTGCGGATGCAGAAC
>DASVNS010000102.1:0-6521 GCA_036383735.1 Phenylobacterium sp.
AGCAGAAGGCCGCCGCCGACGAATTGCTCCCCGCCCTGCAGACCGAAGCCGACCAGCGCAAGGAAGCGCGCCTGGAACGCGCCAAGGAAAAGCGCGCGGCCACCCGGAAAGCGACGCTGAAGGCCGCAGCGGCTTAGCCGCTCCGCTCGTCGGCCGCGACGCCTGGCGCATGCGAAGCGGGGGCGTGGTCGAGGCCCGCCTTTCATGCAGGTCGGGCGCATGAGACTCACCCTCCCGCTCCTGGCCGGCCGGCTCAAGGTCATGAACCTGGACACAGGACGGGTGCGCGAGGCCAAGGCGGGAGATTGGCTGGTGGACGCGGTCGACCAATGGCGCCGGACCGAGGCGCTCGGCGACGAGCCGGTGCGTCTCATGACCGTCGACCAGGCGCCGCCTGGCGCGGCGGTCACAATTCCCCGCAATCCCTGATATGGGAATGCTTGCGTCTTCGGCGCGGGACAGGCAGCTTCGCCTTAACGAGTTCGCCGCCGGGCGACACAACCCATAGGGACCCTCTTGGCCGCCGCCGCGACGACATCCGACATCCTCTCGCCGCTGATGACCCGGATCGCCGCGGGTGAGCGCGAGGCCCTGCGACAATTGTACGAGGCCACCTCGGCGAAGCTTTTTGGCGTCTGCCTCCGTATCCTCTCCGACCGCGAGGAGAGCGAGGACGTTTTGCAGGACGTGTACGTCACAATATGGCGGCGGGCCGACCGCTTCGACGGGGCCCGCGCGAGCGTGATGACCTGGGTGTCCACCATCGCGCGGAACCGGTCGATCGACCGGCTGCGGGCGCGCGGGCCGATGACCTACGCCGGGCCGGTGGAAGAGCTGGAGATCGCCGACGGCTCCGACAGCGCCGAGACCCTGCTGGCTGCGGCGGATGACCGCAACCGGCTGCAAGGCTGCCTCTCGGAACTCGACGACAGGACCCAATCCGTAATCCGAACGGCGTTTTTCGAAGGGGTTACTTACGAAACCTTAGCCACGCGCATGGATGCTCCGCTTGGCACCGTGAAGAGTTGGATCCGTAGGGGACTGGCGAAGCTGAAGGGGTGTCTCCAGTCATGAGCGAAGCCCCCGAACTGACCGACGCCGAAGCCTTCGCCGCCGAGCATGCGCTCGGCGTGCTGAGCGCTCGCGAACGGGCCGAGGCCGAGGCGCGCATGGCCCGCGAACCCGCCTTCGCCGCCGACGTCGAGGCGTGGCGCGCGCGCCTGGGCCCGATGATCGAGAGCGTGGACTCGGTCCCGGCTCCGACCGGGCTGTGGGCGCGCATCGAGCGCCTGCTGCCCGCCAACGACAACGGCGCGATCATGAACCGGCTGCGTTTCTGGCGGAACTCGGCCATGGGCGGCTTCGCCCTGGCGGCCGCGAGCCTCGCGGCCATGGTGGTGCAGATGGGCCAGCCCCCCGTGGTGGTGGAAAAGCAGGTCGCGGTGCAACCCACCGGCCAGTTGCTGAACGCCAGCGTGGTCAGCCAGGAGGGGCGCGCGCAGCCGTTGTTCGTGGCCGCCTACGACCCCTACCGCAAGGCGCTGATCGTCACCTCGCTGCTGCCGGAAGGCTCGGACCGCGACAAGGTGCACGAGCTGTGGCTCATCGCCGGGCAGGACCATCCCAAGTCGCTCGGCCTGGTGGAGTCCGGCAAGGCGAAGGTCATCGCGCTGCCGACCGAGGTCATGGCGAAGATGGCCGAGGGCGCGGCCCTGGCCGTCTCGGTCGAACCGCCCGGCGGGTCCAAGAACCCGGATGGCCCGAGCGGCCCGGTCATCGGCGTCGGCAAGCTGTCGAAACTCTAGGAAGCGGCGCTTCGCGCCATGTCACAACTCCGCCCGCCTCTTCGTCCTCGCTTTGAAGACGAAGGAGTGGGTGGATGCGGAACTGGGATCGGGGCCTGGCCGGGCTGATGGCCTTGGTGTTCCTGGCGAACGGCGCGGCGATGCTGTTCGCGCCGCTGCCCTGGTATGACGCCGTCCCAGGCGTGCCGGCGACGGGGCCGTTCAATCCGCACTTCGTCCGCGACGTCGGGGCGATCTATGGCGTCGGCGCGCTGGGGCTCGGCTGGTTCGCCTGGCGTCCGGCGCAGGGTTGGCCGGCCCTTGCCCTGGTGGCCGCCTGGCTGACCCTGCACGCCGCCATCCACGTCTACGACGCGACCTGCGGAGCCTCTCCGCTGGCCGACCTGCGGCGCGACGTCGTGGGCATCTACCTGTTCGCCGCGATCCCGCTGGCGCTGGCCCTGTTCCGCAAACCCGCCAATCTCTTCCGTGGAGGCTGACCCATGCTGAAGGCCTATCTCTCCCGTTGGCTCCATCGCTTCGAAAAGGCCTACGACTACGACGCCAGCTACATGCGCCACGTGCTGCGGGCCAGCCCAGGCAGCCTGATGAAGTTCGCGTTCGGGACCCGTGCGCCCGACGTGAAGGCCGCTCCGCCCGAGGCCCTCGTCGCGGCCGGGGTCTATGCCACCCTGACCGAGGACTGCGGCCCCTGCGTGCAGGTGGCGGTGGACATCGCCGCCACCCACGGCGTCGATCCCAAGGTGCTGCGCGCCATCGTGGCCGGCGACGAGGCGGCCATGGGCGAGACCGCGGCGCTGGGTTATCGCTTTGCCCGCGCCAGCCTGGCCCGCGACATGGAGGCGTGCGACCCGCTGCGCGACGAGATCGTCCGGCGCTGGGGCGACAAGGCGCTGGTGGCCATCGGCCTGGGGATCGTGACGGCGCGCATGTACCCGACGCTGAAGTACGCCCTGGGCTACGGCAAGGCCTGCTCGCGGGTCAGGGTCGGCGGCGAGACGGTCGCGCCCCACGTGGCGCCTGCCCAGCTCGCGGCGTAGAGTGGCGGCATGGACGCGGCGCTCACCGACGCCTTCGAAGCCAACCGCACCCGGCTGAAGCGGCTGGCCTACCGCATGCTCGGCTCCGTCTCCGAGGCCGAGGACGCCGTGCAGGACGCCGGGCTCCGCTGGCTCCGGGCGGGGGAGGGCGTCACCGATCCCGCGGCCTGGCTGGTGCGGGCGACCACGCGGCTCTGCATCGACCGCCTGCGCGCCGCCAAGGTCGAGCGGGCCGCCTACAAGGGGCCCTGGCTGCCCGAGCCGCTGATCGAGCCCCTGACCGACGATCCGGTGGAAAAGGCGGAGGAGGTCTCGGTGGCCTTCCTGCTGGCGCTGGAGCGGCTGTCGCCGCTGGAGCGGGCCGTGTTCCTGCTGCACGACGTGTTCGACCAGGACTATGCGGAGGTGGCGGACACGCTGGAACGCTCGGAGGCGGCCGTGCGCCAGCTGGCCACGCGGGCGCGCCAGCACGTCCAGGACGCCCGCCCGCGGTTTTCGGTCGACCACGCGCGGATGATCCAACTGGCCACCGCCTTCATGGCCGCAACCTACAGCGCCGACATGACCGCGCTATCCAGCCTGCTGGCGGAGGACGCGATCATGGTCACGGACGGCGGCGGCAAGCGCAAGGCGGCGCTGCGCGTCATGGTCGGCCGCGACGACATCGTGCGGCTGCTGGACCGCCTGCGCTGGCGCCACGGGGTGCAGCAGGTCGACGACATCAAGGCGGTGCGCGTCAACGGCTACCCCGGCTTCCTGCTGCAGCTGCACGACGGCCCCGCCAGCTTCGCCTTCGAACCCGGCGAGGACGACCAGATCGCCGCGGTCTATCTGGTGCGCAATCCGGAGAAGCTGGCGCACGTGGCGTGAGGCGAGGTGCGCGCCTCCTCCTGCTCGTCAAGCCCGGGGATGACGAGCAGGAGGAGGGGAGGCGTCCGTTTCTGGCGCGGAACGGTTCCATCCACAGTTCATTGACGCGAGTCCACAAGACCGGCTGGCCGTGATCTAGCGCCAGACCTCCGGTGGATCGCAGGTGCTGATTCGATGGTCGGGCGGTTTGACGAGCGGTTTCTGGAAGAGGTGAAGTCGCGGCTCCGGCCGTCGGACGTCATCGGCCGGACCGTGAAGCTACGCAAGCAGGGCCGCGAGTACGTGGGCCTCTCGCCGTTCAACAAGGAGAAGACGCCCTCGTTCTACGTGAACGACGACAAGGGCCAGTTTTTCGACTTCTCGTCGGGCAAGACCGGCGACCTGATCACCTTCCTGCAGGAAACCGAGCGACTGACCTTCGCCGAGGCGGTGGAGCGGCTGGCGGCGGAGGCCGGGGTGGCGCTCCCGGCGCTCGATCCGCGCGGGGCCGAGCAGGACAGGAAGCGCCACGAGCTGGGCGACTGGCTGGAGTTGGCGGCCCAGTGGTTCGAGGCCGAGCTGCGCCGTCCGGTCGGCCGCGACGCGCGCGCCTACCTGGAAAAGCGCGGCCTGCCCGAGCCCGAATGGGCGCGGTTCCGTATCGGTTTCTCGCCGGCCGGCCGGACCGCGCTGAAGGACTATCTGGTCACCAAGGGCGCGAGGCCCGCCGAGCTGGTGGACACCGGCCTGCTGATCGGCCCCGAGGACGGCGGCGCGTCCTACGACCGGTTCCGTGACCGGATCATCTTCCCCATCCTCGACGTCCGCGGCCGCGTGGTGTCGTTCGGCGGCCGGGCGATGGATCCCCAGGCCCGCGCCAAGTACCTGAACGGCCCGGAGACCGTGGTCTTCCACAAGGGCCACCAGCTCTATGGCCTGTCGGAGGCCCGCAAGATCCTGGCGGCGGCGAAAGCCGACGACGAGCCGCCGTTGGTGGTGGTCGAGGGCTATATGGACGTCATCGCCTGTCACCGGGCGGGCGTGCCGGCGGTGGCGGCCATGGGAACCGCGCTTGGCGAGGAGCAGATGGAGGTGCTGTGGCGCCACCACCCGGAGCCGACGCTGTGCTTCGACGGCGACCGGGCCGGACGCCAGGCCGCGGCGCGCGCCATGGAGCGGGCGCTGCCGCTGCTGAAGCCGGGCAAGAGCTTCCGCTTCGCCATCGTCGAGGGCGGCAAGGACCCCGACGACGTACTGCGCGAGCAGGGGCCGGCGGTGCTGAAGCAGCAGCTGTCGCAGACCACACCTTTCGCCGAGGCGCTGTTCATCCGCGAGAAGGACGCCGAGCCGCTGGACACGCCGGAGCGCAAGACGGCGCTGAAGGTGCGGCTGCGCAAGCTGGCCGCCACCATCGCCGACGGCGACCTTTCCCAGGCCTACAAAGAGGATCTGCTGGCCCGGTTCGAGGGCCTCTGGCCCACCCGCCAGCCGGTCTACACCGTGGGCGCGGCGGGCCGCGAGCTGTCACGGGCGCGCTGGGACAAGCGCAAGGCGCCCATCACCGGCGCCAATCCCGAGACGAAAGACGCCATGGAGCGCCTGCGCGGCGCGCCCCGCGCCCTGTCGGCCGCCCTGGCCGTGGCGGCGCTCCGCGATCCCGCGGTCATCGACGACGCGATCGAGCGTGTGGGCTCGCACGGCTTTGGCGACGCCAAGCTGGACGGCCTGGCGCAGGAGTTGGTGAGTCTGCGCTACGAGGCCGAGAACCTCGAGATGGACGCGCAACTGCGGCGCCTGCAGGCCAAGGGCTTCGGCCCCGCCGACGTCGCGCGCCTGGAGCGCGACGCCAAGCTGGCCGGCGTCAGCGCCCCCTTCCTGAAGGAGACGGGTGAGCGGGCCCGCGTGCTGTGGCGCCAGGCCTTCGACCTGCTGATGCAGCTGGAAGCGCTGGAGCGCGCGGTGGAAGGCGCCCTCCGGGACATCTCCCGCGACCCCACGGCCGTCAGCACCCTGGCTCCCCTGAAAGCCGAGCGCGACCACCTGCGCAAACTGATCAACAGCGACTGGACCCACGACGACGGCAGCCCCCCCGTCCTGCCGCATTAGCTCGACCGCCCCCGCGAAGCGGCGGGAGGGGGCGAGCCCCAAGCCCTAAGCCCCACATCGCCACCGCCCACCCGCTCGTCCTGGCCGGGCCCGACCCGGCCATCCATCCGGCGGCGCGCGCAAGCGGGTGATGTACGGGTTCGGCGCACTGGAATGGGTGGCCGGGTCAGGCCCGGCCAGGACGAGCAAGGGGTATGGTGGTCGCCTATTGGGTGGAGAGACGGGTCGATTCTCCCCCTCGCCCGCTGGCCGAGAGCAGGCATCGGCGACGGCTTGGGGCGTCCGGCCCCGCATCTGGCGTCGTCCCACAACGGGTGTCATCCCGGTTTCCCGTTCCGCGAAGACCGGGACCCACCGGCACCGAGGGGACGAGGGCGTAGCGGGGCCGCGGTGATCGTGCGGCGGGCGTCGACGTTTGTGGGTCCCGGTCTTCCGCCTGCGGCGAAAACCGGGATGACATGGGGGGCGCCGCCCGGCCTACGCACTACGTCCGCCTCTGACGCATCGGCATGGTCTGCTCCTGCCATGACCGCGGACCCCGCCAGCGTCGATCCCGCCGAAGCCATGCTCGCCAAGCTGGCCGGGCTCGACCCGCCGCTGGCGCGACCTGCCCGACCCCCGCTGGGCGGACGAGGCGCCGCCCGCCGCCCCCACCGTGCAAAGCTCGGCCTGACCGAGGCTCCGCGCCGTAGGCGCCGTATTTCGACACCAAGCCGCCAAG
>DASVNS010000103.1:0-3525 GCA_036383735.1 Phenylobacterium sp.
CCGAAACTCATCGACCGGCAGGTAGAGCAGCGGGCCGGACACCGCGATCCCCGCATTGTTGACCAGGCCGGCCAGGGTCGCTCCCGCCAGCGCCGCTTCGACCTGCGCAGCGGCAGCCTGGGCCGCCGGCCCATCCGTGACCTCGAACACCAGCGGCGTGAAGGCGTCACCAAACTCCGCGGCGAGCCGCTCGCCGTCCGGCGCCTTGCGCACGCTGCCGAAGACATGGAACCCCTGGCCGATGAGGACGCGCGTTGTCGCGAACCCGATGCCTGTCGAAACCCCGGTAATCACCACCGATCGCTTCATTGCCGCCTCCCCTGATTTTCTCTCGGCGTAGCTCACACAGAGCCCCCGGCTGTTCAATAGCCCTTGGTGGGATCTGCAGCCTTCCATCATTTGGATAAGGCGCGTTCATAGAATCGCACACAGTTCACAGAACATTGGTTTTCCATGTGCGAGCGGGGGCGGGCTGGGATGGCGGTTTTCGTGACAACGGCGCCACACTGCGACAGCCAAGAGCTTGGCCTTGGCCCGGTTGCTTTTGCCGGTGGCGTTTCGGTTCGGCTAAGCGCGCCGCTCCGAGCGACGCCTGCCCTCCTCATAAGCAGGCGCAACGGGGAGAAAAAATACGAATGAAATCTGGAATACTGTTCCGCACCTCGGCGCTCGCCCTCGTGCTGACCGGCGCCTTCGCGTCTTCGGTTCAGGCTCAAGAGGCCGCTTCGAATCGCGAAATCGAAGAGATCGTGGTCACCGCTCAGAAGCGTGAGCAAAGCCTGCAGGACGTGCCGATCGTGGTGACGAGCGTCAGCGGGAAGCTGCTGAAGGACGCGGGCGTGAAGGACATCCGCGATCTGACCGTTCTGACGCCGGGCCTCACCGTCACCTCGACCTCCAACGAGGCGATCGTGACGGCCCGCGTCCGCGGCGTGGGCACCGTGGGTGACAACCCTGGCCTGGAAAGCTCGGTCGGCGTGGTGATCGATGGCGTCTATCGCCCGCGCAACGGCGTGTCGTTCGGGGACCTGGGGCAGGTCAGCCGCATCGAAGTGCTGAAAGGGCCGCAAGGCACCCTGTTCGGCAAGAACACGTCGGCCGGCGTCATCAACGTCATCACCGCCGGCCCGACCAAGGACTTCCAAGCGGAAGGCGAAGTCACCGGCGGCAA
The DNA here is from genome assembly GCA_036383735.1 of Phenylobacterium sp. GTDB lineage: Bacteria > Pseudomonadota > Alphaproteobacteria > Caulobacterales > Caulobacteraceae > Phenylobacterium. The sequence goes on from DASVNS010000103.1 coordinate 1,172, forward strand.
CTACGACCAGCTGGGCGTGACCGGCTCGGTCAGCGGCCCGATCAGCGACAACGTATCCGCCCGCCTGTTCGCCGGGACCCGCCAGCGCGACGGCTTCCAGAAGATTCTCACCGGTCCGGGGCCGCGCACCAAGACGCGCGACGCCGACCAGAACTTCTACACGGTGCGGGGCCAGCTGTCGGTCGACGCCACGGACGACGTGAACATCCGCTTTATCGCGGACTACACCAAGCGGGACGAAAACTGCTGCGTCGGCGTCCAGCGGTTCGTCGGTTCGGCTGCGAACAGCCGTGCGAACTTCATCAACGCGATCCGACCCGGCTCGCTTGACCTCACTTCGACCCCCTTCGATCGCCAAGGCTACGCGAACCGCGCGACCAGCGAGGACATCGAGGACATGGGCGTCTCCGGTGAGGTCAACTGGCAACTCGGCAGCGGCCTGCGGCTGACCTCCATCACGGCGGTCCGCAACTGGCGCACCGAGAGCGGCCAAGACACCGACATGACCTTCGCGGACCTGGTGTATCGTCCTGCGGACGGTTCCAACTTCGTCGAGTTCGGTCAGTTCAGCCAAGAACTACGGCTGGCGGGCGAGGCTATGGACGGCAAGCTCAACTGGCTGGTCGGCGGCTTCTACGCCAACGAAGACCTGAAGTCGCGTTCGGTGCTTACGACCGGCTCGGACTACTATGCCTACTTCGCCGGACGTGTCCTGGGCGGCGCGCCGGCGCTGATCGGCCTGACGCCGGGCACGATCTTCCAGGCCGGCACGGGCGCGGACGACCGCTACAAGCAAAACGACAAGACGTTTGCGCTGTTCACGAACAACTCGTTCCAGATCACCGAGCAGCTTGAGCTCACCGCCGGCCTGCGCTTCACGCGAGACGAGAAGTCGCTTCGCGCGCAGTACACCACGACCGGCACGTCGTGCGATCAGGCTGAGGCTGCCTTCGGCGGCCTCGCCGGCCTGGTGGGTACGGGGACGGCGACGGCCATCGTCGGCGGTCTCTGCCTGAATCCGGAAAACAACGACTTCGACGCGCTCGGCCGCTTCACCCAGAAGAGGACCGAAGAAGAGTTCTCGGGCACGGCAAAGCTGGCCTATCGTTGGAACCCCGACATCATGACCTATGGGTCGTACTCGCGGGGCTACAAGGCCGGCGGCTTCAACCTCGATCGCGAACAGGCGATCGTGGTGACGCCGACCGGGCCGAACTTCACGGCCGACCCGGACACCCACTTCAAGGGCGAGTTCGTGGACAGCTACGAGCTGGGCGCCAAGACCAGCTGGCTCGACCGCAGCCTCCTGCTGAATGTGGCCGCGTTCTACCAGAAGTTCACCGACTTCCAGCTGAACACCTTTGTCGGCACCGCCTTCATCGTGGAAACGCTGCCGAAGGTCGTTTCCAAGGGCGTCGACCTGGACTTCATCTACCTGCCGCCTGTCGAGGGCCTGTCCTTGCAGGGTGGCGTGACCTATGCCGAAACCGAGATCGGCAAGTTCGCGGCGGCCGACCTGATCAACCCCACCCGCTTCACCAGCCTGCGCCGCCTGCCCGGCGCGCGGCTCGGGTTCGCCCCGCTGTGGTCGGCCTCGCTGGCCGGCACCTACGAGCGCGAAGTGGGCGACGGCCTGAAGTTCAAGGCCAACCTGTCGGGCAAGTACACGTCGTCCTACAACACCGGCTCGGACCTGCACCCGGTCAAGCTCCAGAAGGAGATGGTCCTGGTGAACGGCCGCGTCGGCCTGGGCTCGGACGATGAGCGCTGGACGATCGAAGTGTGGTCCAACAACCTGTTCGACAAGGACTACGTCCAGGTCGGCTTCAACGGCCCCTACCAGGTGGACGAGAACAACGACGCCATCAGCGTCTATGACGCCTTCCTGGGCCAGCCGCGCACCTACGGCGTGACCCTGCGTCTGAAGTACTGATCGCTCTGCGTACCTGAGCGGTCGGCGAGGAGGCGGCCCGGAGAGATCCGGGCCGCCTTTTTCGTGGTCGGTCAGTAGGGCGTGCGGGTGGTAACCGGCGCGTTCGGATCGGGCGCCGCCGGCGGCGTATAGCTGGGCAAGGGTTCGGTGGGCGGGACCGCGGGTTCGGCGGCGGGAGCCGGCGGAAGGGCGATCACCGGCGGCGGCGCGGTTTCGTCCGCGGTCTGCGCCGGTGGCCTCACCTTGGGCCGCCACGCCGGCGAGCGCGCGGGCCGGGTGGCAGTTATCCCCGCGGGCGCAACCGTAGGGGCAGCGGCGGCCATGATGGGCGCAGGTGTCGCGACGACGGCAGGCGCGGAAGCGGCCGGCGCCGCGGCGGCGGCAGGGGCCGCGCCCTGAAGGGCGGCCTCCTGACCCCGGC
>DASVNS010000104.1:0-7116 GCA_036383735.1 Phenylobacterium sp.
CTGCGCGCCGCGCTCGCCGGCCCGGCCGCCGAAGCCGCCATGGCCGGCGACATGGACGGCGCCAAGGCTCGGTTGCGCGCCGCCCTGCTCGACAGCCCCACGCTCGCCGGGCGGGTGCAGTACATCGACGCCCGGGGTCCCGCCGACCTGCTGACCCTGCGGGCTGTCCGCGCGCTCGCCGCCGCCGACGTCCTGGTTTGCGACCCTGACGCCCATGCCGACGTCCTGGCCCTGGCGCGCCGCGACGCCGAGCGGGTCGACGGCCGCACGCCGACGGAGTTGGCCGAGCTGGTCGCCGAGGGCCTGACCGTGGCTCGCCTGATCACCGGGTCATCCTGGCGCACGGAACAGGCCGCCCTGCAGATGGCCGGCGTCAATGCCGAGGTCCTCCCGATCCCCTCCTGACCTGCCCCGACGCCCGGCTCCGACCCGGAGAAAGCCGGCCGCTGCGACGTGAGCGCGGGGCGTTTACGGACCCCTGGCGTCGCGCCGATCATTTGCTAGGGTGGCATGCAACCTGGGGATTATGTGTGGCCGGTCACTCTCAAAAACTGCGGCCCTCTCGGCCGGCTCTGGAGACGATGCAACGGCTGGAAGGCATCGTGGCTTCCGCGATGGACGGCATCATCACCATCAACGACGAGCAGCGCGTGGTGCTGTTCAACCCGGCCGCGGAGCGGATGTTCGGTCTCCCGGTGGCGCAGGCCCTCGGTGAGCACATCTCGCGCTTCATGCCGGTTCGCTATCGCGAGACCCACGGCGCGCATATTCTCAGGTTCGAGGAGACCGGCGTCACCACCCGACAGATGGGTTCGCTGGGCGCCATCAGCGGCCTGAGGGCCGATGGCGAGGAATTCCCCATCGAAGCCTCCATCTCCCAGGTTCAGGTGGGCGGCGAACGGCTCTCGACCGTCATCCTGCGGGACATCACCGAGCGCAAGGCGGCCGAGGACGCTCTCGCGGAGAGCCGCCGGCGCATGGAAGGCATCCTCGAATCGGCCATGGACGCCCTGATCTCGCTCGACGACCGGCAGCGGATCATCGTGTTCAACCCCGCCGCCGAGCGGATGTTCGGGGTCGCGGCCGCCGACGCGATGGGCGCGCCGATCGAGCGGTTCATCCCGCAACGTTTCCGCTCCGGCCACGGGGAGCACATCCGCCGCTTCAAGGTGGCCGGCGTCACCAATCGCCGCATGGGCGCGCTCGGCGCCGTGAGCGGGCTGCGCGCCAATGGCGAGGAGTTCCCGGTGGAGGCGTCGATCTCGCATGTGGATATCGGAGGCGCGACGATCGCCACGGTCATCCTGCGCGACATCACCGAGCGCAAGGCGAACGAAGAGGCCCGCCATCTGTTGGCTCGCGAGGTCGACCACCGCGCCAAGAACGCCCTGGCCGTGGTCCAGGCCCTGGTGTCCCTCACGCGGGCGGCGACGACAGAGGAATTCATCGCCGCGGTGCGTGGTCGCGTGTCTGCGCTTGGCCGCGCCCATTCGCTGCTCGCTCAGAACCGCTGGGAGGGCGCGGACCTCGCCCAGGTAGCCACCGACGAGACGGCGGGCTATCAGCGCGACGGTCAGCTGGTCATCGGCGGGCCGGCCCTGGTCCTGCCGCCGAACGCGGTCCAGCCGCTTAGCCTGCTCATCCACGAACTGGCGACCAACGCCGTGAAGTATGGCGCCCTCTCGACAGATGCCGGCCGTGTCGATCTGCGCTGGTCGATCCTGCCGGCCGGCGCCCTCGAGCTCTCCTGGACGGAGAGCGGCGGTCCGCCGGCCCGGCAACCCGCCTCCGCCGGGTTCGGCTCGACCCTGGTCAGGGAGGTCGCGACACGCCAGCTCGGAGGGACGCTCGACATCGCCTGGCCGGCCAGCGGCATGCGGTTGGTGGCGACTCTGCCGCCCTCGGCCTATCGACACGATCTCAGCACGACCCCGGTAAAGGCCGACGAACTCGCGCCGCCGCAGCTACCTCGTGCGCGTCGCGGCCGGCTGCTGGTCGTGGAGGACGAGTCCCTGATCGCCATGGCCATCAGCCAGGATTTGGCCCTGCTGGGCTGGGAGGTGGTGGGGCCGGCCGCCAGTATCGAGGAGGCGCGGCGGCTGATCCACGAGACATCTCTGCCGGACGCCGCCGTTCTGGACGTCAACCTGGCGGGAAAGCTCGTCTACCCGCTCGCCGAATGGCTCCAGTCGCAGAAGGTGCCCTTCGTCTTCTGCTCCGGCTACGAGCAGCTCGAAAGCCACTCCGGCTATGAAGACTGGCCGCGCCTTCGAAAGCCCGTCAACATCGACCTGCTGGACGACGAGTTGCGCCGCGCCCGCCACGCAGCCTGACCCGCAGCCGCGGCGTGGGTGCAGCATCTGCCGGCTTCTGCGGCAGGGCGGAGCGGACCCTTCGGTGACGTCGAGCTCGGCTTGACAGCTGAAAGGCGAGGGCGCTGGCATCCCCGACTTGTCCGAGGGGATTTGCAAATGCGTCTTTGGGGTGTGGCCGCGTCGGTGCTGGCGCTGGCGTGGGCGGCGTCGGCGTCAGGCCAGGCGATCGATCCGAAGATCGCCGCGCGTGTCGACAAGGTGCTGGCCAAGACCCCGCTGATCGACGGCCATAACGACCTGCCCGGAGCTATTCGCGATCGTACCGGCGGCGATGTCGGAAAGCTGGATCTGCGCGCCGACACCTCGAAGCTGCCCTCCGAGCGGCCCGGCGGCATCGGCCTGATGACGGACATCCCTCGCCTCAGGAAGGGCCATGTGGGCGGACAGTTCTGGTCGGTGTTCATCTCGCCGCAGTTCGACGGTCCGATCGCGGTGCAGATGACGCTGGAGCAGATCGATATCGTGAAGGGGATGACCGTCCGCTACCCCGACGTGTTCGAGATGGCCTACACGGCCGACGATGTGGTCCGCATCCACAAGGCGGGCAAGGTCGCGTCGCTGATCGGGATCGAAGGCGGTCACCAGATCGACGACAGCCTGCCGGTGCTGCGCCAGATGTATGCGGCCGGCGCCCGGTACATGACGCTGACCCACGCCATCAACAACCGCTGGGCCGACAGCGCCACCGCGAACCCGACCCACAACGGCCTGACGCCGTTCGGCAAGGCCGTCGTCGCCGAAATGAACCGCACGGGCATGCTGGTCGACCTTAGCCATGTGTCCGAGAAGACGATGAAGGACGCCCTCGCCGTCAGCCAGGCGCCGGTGATCTTCTCCCACTCCGGCGCCAAGGCCGTGGCCGACCACGCCCGCAACGTATCCGACGAGGTGCTGGCGCTGGTGAAGGCGAACCGGGGCGTCGTGATGGTCAACTTCGCCACCACCTATGTCTCGGCGGCCCGGAACCAGTGGGCTGCGGACCGTTCCGCCGAGCAGGCGCGCTACAACTCGCCGCCGTTCGGGGGGCTCTATATCGGTCAGCCGGACCGCGCCAAGGCGGCGCTGGACGCCTGGGACAAGGCCCATCCGGGCCCCCTCGCGACCCTCAGCCAGGTCGCCGACCACGTGGAGCACATCGCCAAGGTCTGCGGCGTGGACTGCGTTGGCATCGGATCGGACTTCGACGGCATCGGCGACACGCCGGTGGGCCTGGAGGGCGTCGACAAGTTTCCCGACCTGCTGGCGGAACTGGCGCGCCGAGGCTGGTCCGACGAGGACCTGGGCAAGGTCGCCGGCGGCAATGTCCTGCGCGTGCTGCGCGAAGCCGAGGTCGTGGCCAAGAAGCTCCAGGCCACGACGCAGCCGTCCTATGCCAAGCTCGCCGACCTGGATGGGCCGGCGAAGCCTTAAGTTGCTCCCCTTCGGGGGAGCTGTCGGCGAATGCCGACTGAGGGGGCTTCCGCTCAGGACGTTCGACGGTTGCGGACCAGCGGTGAACCCGCCCTTCTGAGTGGAAGCCCCCTCCGGCGCTGCGCGCCACCTCCCCCGAAGAAGGGGAGGAATGCTAACTGAGGGGCTTGCCCTTGGTCTCGGGCAGCAGGAAGACGCAGACCACGATCGAGATCACGGTGAAGGCCAGCGGATACCAGAGGCCCGAATAGAGGTCCCCGACGGTGGTCACGATCGCAAAGGCCGTGAAAGGCACGAAGCCGCCGACCCAGCCGGTGCCGATGTGGTAGGGCAGCGACATGGCCGTGTAGCGGACGCGGGTCGGGAACAGCTCCACCAGGCAGGCGGCAATCGGACCGTAGAGCGCCGTCGCCGCGGTCACGAGCACCAGCAGCACGCCGAACGCGCCCAGCAGGTTCATCCGCTGCGGATCGGCCTTGGGCGGATAGCCGGCCTCGGCGAGCGCTGCCTTCAGGCGGGCTTCGACGCTGGCCTTCACGCCCTTCGCCAGGGGGGCGGGCAGCCCCTCGGCGCCGGCGGAGGGAACGGTCGCGGCCCCGATCCGCACCATCGCCGGCGCGCCTGGCGGCCCCGCTTCGTTTCGGTAGGACACGCCCGCGTTCGCCAGGGTGGACTTGGCGATGTCGCACGACGAGAGGAATCGGGCCTTGCCCACGGGGTCGAACTGCACCGAGCAGTCCGCTGGGTCGGCCAGCACCACGACCGGCATAGCCGCCTCCGCCTCGGCCAAGGCGGGGTTCAGCGTCTTCGACAGCATGTGGAAGCCGGGGAAATAGGCGGCGGCCATCAGGATCATGCCGAAGAGCATCACGGGCTTGCGGCCGACGCGATCCGATAGCCAGCCGAACACGACATAGAGCACCGCGCTGGCCGCCGTGGCCGACAGCATCAGCAGGTTGATGGTCTCCGGCGAGACCTTCAGGAAGCGCTCCATGAACGTCTGCACGTAGAAGAAGGTCGTGTACCAGACGGCCCCCTGGGCGAACATCACGCCCACCAGCGCGATCAGCACCAGCTTCAGGTTGGGCCAGTGGCCGAAGGCTTCCTTGAAGGGCGCTTTCGCCTCGTTGCCCTCGGCCTTGAGCTTGGCGAATTCGGGGCTCTCGGTCAGCTTCAGGCGCATCCAGATCGAGATCGCGAGGAGGACGCCGGAGAACAGGAACGGGATCCGCCAGCCCCAGGCGTCGAAGGCGTCGTTTCCGAGGGTCGTGCGGGTCGCCAGGATCACGATCAGCGCCCCGAACAGGCCGAAGGCGGCCGAGGTCTGGATCCAGCTCGTGGCCCGTCCGCGCCCGTCCGCCGGCGCATGCTCGGCCACGTAGATCGCCGCGCCGCCGTACTCACCCCCCAGGGCGAACCCCTGGATGATGCGCATCAGGATCAGCAGGCCGGGGCCCACGACGCCAGCCTGCGTGTAGCTGGGCAGCAGGCCGATGGCGACGGTGGCGCCGCCCATGAGCAACACGGTGGCCAGGAACGCCCCTTTACGGCCCGCCCTGTCGCCGATGCGGCCGAACACCAGAGCGCCCAGCGGCCGGAACAGAAAACCCGCGCCGAACAGCGCGAGCGCCGCGGCCAGGGCGGCCGTCTCGGGCAAGCCGGTGAAAAAGGTCTTGGAGATCACGCCGGTCAGGCTGCCGAAGACAAAGAAATCGTACCATTCGAACGTCGTCCCGGCGGACGAGGCGGCGATTACGGTCCGTAGCGACGTGGGCTTCCGGGCAGCGCCCGTCACGGCGATTTCCGCCATACTTCGTCTTCCTTCCCCAAGGACTTGCCGCCGTCACGCCCTATGGTTTTGAACCAGGGCCTGTTTGTCCGGCTTACATGATCGCGTCTGAATCGGGCAAAAAGGCTCTAGGGGCAACGAGAGCGCTTGAGAAGCCCATCCCCAAAGATCTTCCTGGCCCGGCCGGTCGTGGCCAGCAGATAGGCGGGCTGCGCTCAGCCTGCGCTACTTCGCGCCAACGTAGAGCTTGATCAGGTCGAACAGGTAGTCGCGGCCTTCGTACAACGAACTGACGCGCAGGCGTTCGTTCAGCCCGTGCGCGCCGTTGCCGTCCGGGTCGCCGAAGACGCCGGGCACGCCGTACACGGGCGTCTTCAGCGGGCCGAAATAGCGCCCGTCGGTGGCGCCTGACGACATCGACGGGATCAGCGGCACGCCGGGGAAATACTTGGCCGCCACCGCCTTCATGGGCTGGACCACCTTAGGGTCCAGGGGCGGGCTGACGGCGATCGGACGCACAGGCAGGATCACTTCGATCTTCACCTGCGGGTCGGCCACCACCTTGTTCAGCGTCTCCAGCGTGCCTTCCACCGTCTCTCCGGGGAAGATGCGGCAGTTGATCACCGCCGTCGCTCTCTGCGGCAGGGCGTTGTTGGCATGGCCCGCGTCGAGGCGGGTCGCCACGCAGTTGGTGTGCAGGATGGCGTTCGCGTTCACGTCGCTCGCCGCGACGCGCGCGGCCTCCACGTCGGCGGGATTCGCCAGCAGTGTTTTCAGCGCCGCGCCGGCCGGATCGGACTGCTGGGCCCGCAGGCCGAACCCGACCCGCGTCGTCTCGTTGAACCGGACCGGGAAAGCATAGGCCTTCACCTTCAGCAGGGCCTCGGCCAGCTGATAGATCGCGTTGTCCGGCCGGGGCCGGGAGGAGTGGCCGCCCGGGTTCGTGACGGTGACGAGGTAGTTCTGCGCCGTCTTCTCGCCCACCTGGATCGAGAGTTGTTCGCGCTTGCCGCCCGCCGTCAGCCGCCCGCCGCCGCCCTCGTTCAACACGAAGTCGGCCTTGATCAGCTCGGCATGGTTCCGCACCAGGTCGTCCGCGCCGTTGAACGCCTCGGCGGTCTCCTCGCCGCAGGTAAGGGCGAGCTTCAGGGTGCGCTTCGGCGGCGTCCTGGCCTGTTTCAGCCGGATCATGGCGTCGACCCAGATGGCGTCCAGGCCCTTCATGTCGGCGGCGCCGCGGCCATAGAAATAGCCGCCCTCCTCGACCAGGACGAAGGGATCCCGCGTCCAGTCCTCGCGCCGCGCCTCGACGACGTCGAGATGACCCAACAGCAGGACGGCGCCCGCCTTTGGGTCCGCGCCATTCAGCACGGCCACCAGGCTGCCTTCCTTGGGGTGGGCCGGGTCGGTGATCTGGTGCAGGTCGCCGTCGGCAAAACCCGCGGCCTTCAGGCGCGAGGCCATCTTGGCGGCCGCCTCGGTGCAGCTTCCCACCGAGAGCGAGGTATTGGTCTCGACCAGCTCCTTGTAGATCGCGCGAAA
>DASVNS010000105.1:0-5250 GCA_036383735.1 Phenylobacterium sp.
TGCGCCAATAATGAGTTCATATTCACTGAGAGGCCTAAAATGACCAAGACCATCTTCATCACCGGCAGTTCCACCGGGCTGGGTCGCGCAACGGCGCTGTTGTTCGCGCGGAAGGGTTGGAAGGTCATCGCGACCATGCGCAGTCCGGCCAAGGAAACCGAACTGAATACGGTGGCCGGTATCACCGTGATGGCCCTGGACGTCACCGACCCGGCCGGGATCGCGGCGACCGCCAAGGCCGCCCTGGCGCTCGGGCCGATCGACGTGCTGTTCAACAACGCCGGCTATGGACTCGCGGGCGCTTTCGAAGCGGCGAGCGACGAACAACTTCAAGCCGAACTGGATACCAATCTTCTCGGGGTGATGCGGGTCACCCAGGCGTTTCTGCCGGCCATGCGCGAGCGGGGCGAGGGGGCGATCGTGACCACCACCTCGATTGGCGGCCTTGTGACCTTCCCGTTCAACTCGGTCTACCACGCCACCAAGTGGGGCCTTGAGGGCTGGAGCGAGAGCCTCGCGTTCGAACTGGCCCCGTTCGGCATCCGGGTGAAGACCGTGGCGCCCGGCAGCATCGCCACCGATTTCGCCAGCCGTTCGATCGTGATGACGCCGCATCCGGCCTATTTGGACGCGATCGGCAAGGTGATGAGTGTGTTCGTCGATCCGCAGCGCCGGAGCCAGGGCTCCACCGCCGAACAGATCGCGGACGTCGTCTATGAGGCGGCCACCGACACCAGCGAGCGGGTCACCTTCGTCGCCGGGGCCGACGCCAAGGCCCACTACGCCCGGCGGCTGGCCGTGGGGATCGACGCCTTCCGCAGCGGGGTCAGGGCGATGTTCCTGGGAGCCTAGAGGCTATGCCGCCTGTTCGCCCATGAAGGCTGGCATCCAGCCCTCGTGGGCGGCGCGCAGGTCGTCCAGCTGAACGGCGGCGAGCAGGCCCGACGGACCCGACAGCGAGATCTCGTCGCCGCCAGCCTGGCCGACCATCCGATAGAAGGCGCCGGCCGCCGTGGCCCTGGCGTCGAACTCGTCCAGTTGATCGTGGCGCAGCGCCAACAGGTAGCGGGCCTGATCCTCGCCGAAGAAGAACGCATGCTCGGGCGTGTCGCCGTCCTGACGCAACGCCAGGCCAACGCCGGAGGCGAGCGCCATCTCGACCGCCGCGGCGACCAGGCCGCCGTCCGAGAGATCGTGCACGGCGCTCACCTCGCCGGCCTGGATCAGGCTGCGCACCAGGTCGCCGTTGCGGCGTTCCAGGGCCAGGTCGACGGGCGGCGGGGCGCCGTCCTCGCGGCCAAGGATCTCCCGCAGGTACATCGAGGCGCCCAGCCAGCCATCGGTCTGGCCGATCAGGACCAGCACGTCGCCGGGCTTGAGCGATGAGAAGTCCGCGCGCCGGGCGTAGTCGGCGATCAGCCCGACGCCGCCGACGGTCGGAGTCGGCGGGATCGCGGCGCCGTTGGTCTCGTTGTAAAGGCTGACGTTGCCGCTCACGACGGGGAAATCGAGCTCGCGGCAGGCTTCGGCCATGCCCTCGATCGCGCGGACGATCTGGCCCATGATCTCAGGCCGTTCGGGATTGCCGAAGTTCAGGTTGTCGGTGATGGCGATCGGCTCGGCGCCCACCGCGGTCAGGTTGCGCCATGCCTCGGCCACCGCCTGCTTGCCGCCCTCGTACGGGTCGTTCTGCACGTAGCGGGGGGTTACGTCGGAGGTGACGGCCAGCGCCTTTCTCGTGCCATGCACGCGCACGACCCCGGCGTCCGCGCCGGTGGCCGAGTCTTCGAGCGTGTCGGCCATGACGTGGCGGTCGTACTGTTCCCATAGCCAGCGCTTGGACGCCATGTCCGGGGCGCTCATGAGCTTCAGGACGCTCGCGTTCCAGTCCTCGGGCGCGGCGACCTCGGCGGGGTCGAGCCGGGGCTGCAGGGCCGGCGCCACCCACGGGCGGTCGTAGAGCGGAGCGTCGTCGAACAGCGGGGCGAGCGGCACGTCGCAGACCACCTGTCCCTGGTGCTTCAGCACCAGATGGCCGGTGTCGGTGGTCCGGCCGATGATGGCGGCGTCCAGGCCCCACTTTTCGAAGATCGCGTGGCCCTCGGCCTCGCGGCCGGGCTTCAGGATCGCCAGCATCCGCTCCTGGCTCTCGCTGAGCATCATCTCATAGGCGGTCATGTTCTCTTCGCGCTGGGGCACGGCGTCGAGGTCGAGTTCGATGCCGACCCCGCCCTTGCCCGCCATCTCGACCGACGAGGAGGTGAGGCCGGCCGCGCCCATGTCCTGGATGGCCGCGACGGCGCCGGTGGCCATCAGCTCCAGCGTGGCCTCGATCAGCAGCTTCTCGGCGAAGGGGTCGCCGACCTGGACCGTCGGTCGCTTCTCGTCGGAGGCGTCGTCGAACTCCTGGCTGGCCATGGTGGCGCCGTGGATGCCGTCGCGGCCGGTCTTCGAGCCGAAGTAGACGACGGAAAGCCCGCCCGAGGGCGCGGCCGAGTAGAAGATCTTGTCCGCGTCGGCCAGGCCCACGCACATGGCGTTGACCAGGATGTTGCCGTCGTAGCCGCGGTGGAAGTTGGTCTCGCCCGCCACGGTGGGGACGCCCACGCAATTGCCGTAGCCGCCGATCCCGCTGACCACCCCCGAGACCAGCCGCTTGGTCTTCGGATGGCTGGGGTCGCCGAAACGCAGGGCGTTCAGCAGGGCGACGGGGCGCGCGCCCATGGTGAAGACATCGCGCATGATCCCGCCGACCCCGGTGGCCGCGCCCTGATAGGGCTCGATGAAGGACGGGTGGTTGTGGCTCTCCATCTTGAAGATGCAGGCCTGCGGGATCCCGTCCGGGCCCTCGCCGATGTCGATGACGCCGGCGTTCTCGCCGGGGCCGCAGATGACCCGGGGCCCGGTGGTGGGAAATTTCACCAGGTGCTTCTTCGACGACTTGTACGAGCAGTGCTCGGACCACATCACCGAGAAGACGCCCAACTCCACGTCATTCGGCTCGCGGTTCAGGCGCCGCACGACGACGTCGTATTCATCGGCCTTCAGGCCGTACTCGGCGGCCTTCTCGGCCATGGTCTTGGAGGGCGCGGCGCTCATGGCGCGCCTTCTAGCGGGACTCTCGGGCCAGCGCGATAGGCGCGGCGCATACGAACGGCCGAAGCGTGGCGCTCCGGCCCTTTGAGGTCACCGGGTCTGGCCGCCGTCCACGGGCACCACGGCGCCGGTCACGAAGCTGGCGAGCGGGCTCATCAGGAATGCGGCCATGGCGGCGATCTCTTCCGGACGGCCGAAGCGGTTCAGCGGCACCTCGCGGCGTATCCAACGCGCCCATTCCTCGGCGCGCGGGCCGGTGCTGCGGGTTTCCCACGATCCGCCCGGGAAAAGGATGTTGCCAGGGGCGATGGCGTTGACCCGGACGTTCTTCGAACCGGCGACGCGCGCCAGTTCCTTGGTCAGGTGGTTCATCGCCGCCTTGGCCGTACCGTAGGTGACCGGAGTGCCGAGGGCGCCCAACCCGGCGATGGAGCTGATCAGCAGGACCGAGCCGTCGCCGCGGGGGGTCATGCGGCGCAGGGCCGCGCGGGACAGCCGCCACGCGGAATCCAGGTTCTGCGTGAAGCCTGCGTCCCAGGTCTCATCGTCGACCTCGAAGCCGGGAGGGCAGGGGTGCAGGCCGACGTTGGCCACGGCCCCGAAGATCGGGCCGAGCTCGCTTTCGGTACGCGCCACGGCGTCCTCGATCACCTTCGTGTCGCGCATGTCGCCGGCGATCGCGAGGAGGCGGTCGGCGCCATAGGCCTCGGCCAACCGCGCGCGGGTCTCTTCCAGGGCGTCCGCTCCCCGAGCGGTGATTGCGAGCTTCGCACCCTCGGCGAGGCAAGCCTCCACGATGGCCAGGCCGATGCCGCGGCTGGCGCCGGCGACGAAGATGACCTTGTCGTCCAGTTGCAGATGCATTCCCGTCCTTCCCCAATGTTCGTTGTTGTCCGCCAGCGCCGGGCCGAGGGGCCGCGGCGGTGGTCTCACTCGCGACCTTCGAGGATCGCCAGCGCTTGTTCGGCGAGCGGCGGGCAGCCGTTGATGGCCTCGTGCTCGGTGGCCACGACGCCGGCCAGCATGCGGGCGTAGACCCCTTGCAGGATCGCGGCGAGGCGGAAGATCGAGAAGGCCATCAGGAACGGCCAGTCCGGGATCTCGCTGCGGCCCGTCCGCCGGCAATAGGCGGCCACATACTCGGCCTCGCTCGGGATGCCGGTGGCGGCGAAGTCCACGCCGCGCACGCAGCCCCAGCTCGGCGTATGCGTGCGCCACATGAAGGCGTTGTAGGCGATGTCGGCCAACGGATGGCCGATGGTCGACAGCTCCCAGTCCAGCACGGCGATGAGCCGAGGTTCGGTCGGATGGAACATCACGTTCTCCAGCCGATAGTCGCCATGCGCGATGGACACCGACGGGTCGGCGGGGATGCGGGCCGGCAACGTCTCGATCAAGGCCTCCATGGCCGGGATCGTTTCCGTTGCGGAGTCGCGGTACTGGCGCGTCCAGCGGGCCACCTGGCGTTCGAAATAGCCGCCGCTCCGACCGTAGTCGCCCAGGCCCACGGCCGCGAAGTCCACCTGGTGCAGCTTGGCCAGCGTGGCGTTCAGATCGTCGTAGATGGCGGCGCGCTCGGCGGGCGTCTGGTCGGGCAGGGTGGCGTCGCGGAAGATCCGGCCCTCCAGGTAGTCCATCACATAGAAGGCCGTGCCCATGACCTCGGGGTCCTCGCAGAGCACGCGCATGCGGGGTACGGGCACGTGGCCCTCCAACGCCTTCATGACGCGATACTCGCGGTCGATCTGGTGGGCGCTGGCGAGCAACTCGCCGGGGGGCTTCTTGCGCAGCACGTAATTACGCCCGGCCCCGCTGGTGAGCAGGAACGTCGGATTCGAGGCGCCGCCCAGGAACTGCCGCACCCGCAGGCTGTCGCCGATCTCCGGCAGTTCGCGCTTCAGCCAGGCGTGCAGCCGGGCCTCGTCGAAGCGGTGGGCGGGTACGACCTCGCGGACGGGCGGCTCGGTGCTGGTGGTGACGCTAGCGCTCATCGGGCCAGACTGACGCACCCGGCTGTAGCGTCAATGTGCCGTAAGGGAAGCTACCTGAACAGCTGGAGCAGGCAGGACGGCTGGCGGTTGGCGATCTGCATGGTCATGATCGCGAGTCGGTGGAGCCGCCGCCCGCCAGCAGGTTGAGGCCGCCGAAGGTCTT
>DASVNS010000106.1:0-4663 GCA_036383735.1 Phenylobacterium sp.
GCCCAAGACCCTGACCACCGCCGCCGGTATCCCGGTGTCGGACAACCAGAACAGCCTGACCGCCGGTCCGCGCGGTCCGCTGCTGGTTCAGGACCTGCACCTCTTCGAGAAGCACGCGCACTTCAACCGCGAGCGCATCCCCGAGCGCGTCGTGCACGCCAAGGGCTCGGCCGCCCACGGCACGTTCACCGTGACCCAGGACATCGCCCGCTACACCCGCGCCGACCTGTTCTCGCGGGTGGGCAAGCAGACGGATGCCTTCCTGCGGTTCTCGACGGTGGCCGGCGAGCGTGGGGCGGCCGACGCCGAACGCGACGTCCGTGGCTGGGCGCTGAAATTCTACACCGAGCAGGGCAACTGGGACCTGGTGGGCAACAATACGCCCGTCTTCTTCGTCCGCGACCCGCTGAAGTTCCCCGACTTCATCCATACCCAGAAGCGCGACCCGCGCTCGAACCTGCGCAACCCGACCGCCATGTGGGATTTCTGGAGCCTGTCGCCGGAAAGCCTGCACCAGGTGACGATCCTGTTCTCGGATCGCGGCATCCCGAAGAGCTACCGGCATATGCACGGGTTCGGGTCGCACACCTACAGCTTCATCAACGCAGCCAATGAGCGGTTCTGGGTGAAGTTCCACTTCAAGACCCAGCAGGGCATCCAGAACTACAGCAACGACGAGGCCGCGGCCCTGGTGGCGGGCGACCGCGAGACCCACCAGCGCGACCTGTTCGAGGCCATCGAGCGCGGCGAGTTTCCGAAGTGGACGGTCTATGTCCAGGTGATGCCCGAGGCCGAGGCCGAGACCACGCCGTACAATCCCTTCGACCTGACGAAGGTGTGGCCGCACGCCGACTATCCGTTGATCGAGGCGGGCGTGCTGGAGCTGAACCGGAACCCGGACAACTACCACGCCGAGGTCGAGCAATCGACGTTCTCGCCCGCCAACGTGGTCCCGGGCGTCGGCTACAGCCCCGACAAGATGCTGCAGTTCCGGCTGTTCTCGTATGCCGACGCCCACCGTTATCGGGTGGGCACGAACGCCGAAGCGCTGCCGGTCAACCGGCCGAAGAGCCCGGTGAACAGCTATCACCGCGACGGCCAGATGCGCTTCGACGGCAATGGCGCGGGGTCGGTGAACTATGAACCGAACAGCTTCGGGGGGCCCAGGGAGGACGCGTCCTTCCGCGAGCCGCCGCTGAAGATCTCGGGCGACGCGGACCGCTACGACCACCGGGCCGGCAACGACGACTATGGCCAGGCGGGCGACCTGTTCCGCCTGATGAGCGACGACCAGAAGCGGCAGCTGATGGACAACATCGCGGCCGCCATGGGCGGGGTTCCGGAGGCCATCCTGCGCCGCCAGATCGCCCACTTCGCCAAGGCGGACCCGGCCTATGGAGCGGGCGTCGCACGCCGCGTCGGCCTCGCCGCCGTGGAACCCGCGGAATAACCGCCTCGAAGGGGAGCCTCAGGCCTCGATGGGGTTCCCCTTCATCTCCCTGACGAACAAGAAGCCGACGATCACTCAGGCCGGCGGCGTCTCGGCGCCGAACTGGGCGATGTCCTGCAGCAGCGCGGCCGCGGCGGTCTTCACCAGTTCGCCGCCTTTCTCGGGCGTCGCCAGGCCGGGGTCCGACCCCATGCGGCCATCCGCGTAGCGCGCGCGGAAATCCTGGGCCTCGCGGATCGGCCCGGTCGGCGCGATCTGCGGCGCGTAGTTGGCCGACTTGATCGCGTCGGGATAGGCCCACTGGGTGATCGCGATCTCCGAGGGCGTCGCGTGGCTGCCATGGCCGACCGGGAACTGGCGATTGGCCAGCGACATCACGCCCGGGAGATCCCACCAGTTCTTCAGCTTGCACGCAAAGCCGCGGCTGCGGCCGGCATAGCTGGCTTCGGCGTAGAGCTCCGAGAAGGCCGCCTCGATGGTGGCGACGTTGCCGCCGTGGCCGTTCAGGAAATATAGCTTCTCGAAGCCCGCGTGGCTCAGGCTGCGGCACCAGTCGCCGATGGCCAGCATGAAGGTCGAGGGGCGCAGGGCGATGGTGCCCGGGAAGTCCAGGTGGTGCTGAGCCATGCCGATGTTGAAGGTCGGCGCGACGATGATGTCGCCGCTCTTCTCCGCCTCGCGGGCGACGATCTCGGGACACAGCCAGTCGGTGCCAAGCAGGCCGGTCGGGCCGTGCTGCTCGTTGGAGCCGATCGGGATCACCACCGTCTTCGAGCGGGCGAGGAAGCCCTCGACCTCGGCCCACGTGGAAAGATGCAGCAGCATGCGTTGATGAGCCTTCAACTCGGGTACGCCGGGGATCCCGTCTGGGGTCGTCCGGCCGACGCAGTAGATTCCGAACTTCGGTCAGCCGCCAGCGCTGGCGACCTCAATGCGCAGGTCCATGGCCCTCATGCCCACCAGCCGCCAGTGGTCCCTGCGCTTGGCGAAGGTCAGCAGGCAATCGCCGTGGGGCCGCGCATCCGGCAGACACACCCGGCTGCCGTCGACCACCTTCATCAGCCCCGCGACCTCGCGCGCGCTGGGCGCCTCGGCCGGGCGGTGGCCGGAGCCGTCGACGATGCGCACCGCGTCGGGGCTGATCATCCGATCGAGGGCGAATTCGGACGGGCCGCCGTCGACCTCCAGGGCCGTGCTGCGGGCGAGGTCGGCGACCTGGCGGCGCACGTCGTCGCGCACGGCGGCGCGGTCGATCTCGGCTTCGAACGCCACCCGGTCGTTCCTCAGGGCCGCCGCCAACAAGCGGCTGGCGCTCTCGGCCGCGCCGTTGGGAGCCGCTGCGGCGCACGACGACAGGCACAGGGCCGTGAGCGCGAGGACAAGGGGGGTACGAAGCATCTGCGCAAAATCGCCCCGGCCCTGAGTCGCCGCAAGCGTGGCCATCGCATGATCCCGAATTGCTTGGCGTCCAGGTCCGACGGAACGGCAGGAGGTTGCGCCCGAGCGGGTGCGCGGATACTCGACAGGGGACGATCATCGGAGGTTCAGTGGTGTCCGACGGCGAGGTTTTTCCGGTTCCCCAGGAATGGGCTGCCAAGGCCCTGATGAACGCTGAGGCCTATGACGCGGCGGTGCGGCGCGAGGACGCCGAGCCGGAGGCCTATTGGGCCGACCTCGGCAAGCGCCTCGACTGGATCAAGCCCTTCACCGAGGTGAAGGACGTCTCCTTCGACAAGACCGCTTTCCGCATCCGCTGGTTCGCCGACGGCGTGCTCAACGTCTCGGCCAACTGCCTGGACCGGCACCTTGCCTCCAACGGCGACACCGTCGCGCTGATCTGGGAGAGCGACGACGGCCAGACCCATGACGCCCTGACCTATCGGCAGCTCCACGCCGACGTCTGCCGCTGGGCCAATGTGCTGAAGGCCAAGGGCGTCCGGAAGGGCGACCGGGTGACCATCTACCTGCCGATGATCCCGGCGGCGGCGGCCTCGATGCTGGCCTGCTCGCGGATCGGGGCCATCCATTCGGTGGTGTTCGGCGGCTTTTCGCCCGACAGCCTGGCCGGACGCATCCAGGATTGCGACAGCAAGGTGGTGATCACCGCCGACGAGGGCCTGCGCGGCGGCAAGATCGTGCCGCTGAAGCTCAATGTGGACGAGGCGCTGCAGTCGTGCCCGGGCGTCACCGACGTCATCGTGGTCAAGCGCACCGGCGGCGCCGTGCCGATGACGGCCGGCCGCGACGCCTATTTCTCGGACCTGAAGCAGACCGTCCCGGCCGAGTGTGAGCCCGAGCCGATGGGCGCGGAGGATCCGCTGTTCATCCTCTACACCTCGGGCTCGACCGGAAAGCCCAAGGGCGTGCTGCACACCACGGCCGGATACCTGGCCTGGGCGTCGTGGACCCACGAGGTGGTGTTCGACTACCGGCCGGGCGAGGTCTTCTGGTGCACGGCCGACGTGGGCTGGGTCACCGGCCACAGCTACGTCGTCTACGGCCCCCTGGCCAACGGCGGCACCAGCCTGATGTTCGAGGGCGTCCCCAACTTCCCGACCACGTCGCGGTTCTGGGAGGTCTGCGACAAGCACAAGGTCGAGATCTTCTACACCGCGCCGACGGCGCTCCGCGCCTTGATGCGCGAAGGCGACGGCCCGGTCCAGCGGACCTCGCGCAAGTCGATCCGCCTGCTGGGAACCGTGGGCGAGCCGATCAACCCGGAGGCCTGGCTCTGGTATCACCGCGTGGTTGGGGAGGCGCGCTGCCCGATCGTCGACACCTGGTGGCAGACCGAGACGGGCGCCTGCCTGATGAGCCCGCTGCCGGGCGCGCACGCGCTCAAGCCCGGCTCCTGCGCCAAGCCGCTGCCGGGCGTGAAGCCGCAACTGGTCGACGCCGAGGGCCTGGAGCTGACCGGCGCGATCAGCGGCAACCTGTGCATCACCGACAGCTGGCCGGGCCAGATGCGCACCGTCTACGGCGATCACCAGCGCTTCATCGACACCTACTTCACGACCTATCCCGGCAAGTACTTTACCGGCGACGGCGCCCGCCGCGATGAGGACGGCTACTACTGGATCACCGGCCGCGTGGACGACATGATCAACGTCTCGGGTCACCGCCTGGGCACCGCCGAGATCGAGAGCGCGCTGGTGGGCCATACCGCCGTCGCCGAGGCCGCCGTCGTGGGCTATCCGCACGACATCAAGGGGC
>DASVNS010000107.1:0-18466 GCA_036383735.1 Phenylobacterium sp.
ACTTGCCGCCTGGCCCGGCCTTCCGAGCCGCGACGACAGCGCGCCCAGCACCGCCGCGCCGCCGCCTGCGCCGAGGGCCAGCAGTTCCGGGCCGACCGGCAACAGCCCCTGCGCGGCCAGGAGGCCGGTGGTCGCGGCGACGCCCAGCGCCCATGCGGCATGCCACATCAGGCCATGCGCCGGATCGCTGCGGCGGCGTTTTCTCGTCGATGTTGTGCGGGCCCCGACCATGGCTCGTCTATGAACCCCCCACAGGTTCGGAAGCACAACGTATCGACGCGCGAGGATTCGCGCGAGTGCTCGCAGAGGCGCCCAGCCGGGCGCAAGACTTTCGTAAGCGCCATGAGCGACCTTGCAGGCCCGGATCGACCAGGCGCACCGCCGTTACATGCCTCAACAGGCCACTCCCCGTTCCAGCGCGAAGCCCCGCGTCCACGACCGCTTCGAGGCGGCCATGGACGAGCGGAAACGCTCGTTCCTCAGAATGGTCAGCCACGAACTGCGCACGCCTTTGAACTCCATCCTCGGGTTCTCGGAAATTCTCACTGCGGAACTGTACGGACCCCTGGGAGCTCCGCAGTACAAGGAATATGCCGCGATCATCCACGGCAGCGGCCAGAAGCTGCTGAAGCTGGTGAATCAAGTGCTGGAGATCGCCCGCCTGGACGGCCGGACGGTGGCGTTCGACCCGGATGTCGAGCCGCTTGAGCCCGCCCTCGACGACGCCTTGGCGGCGCTGAAGCCGGAATTGTCCGCGCGAGGGGTGCGCGTCGAAGTCGCAGGGCGCGGCAGGCTGCCGACCGTCACCGCCGACGGCCGGGGCCTGCGCTCGGTGCTCACCCACCTGCTGCACAACGCCATCGTCTTCTCGCCGGAAGGCGGTTGCGTACGGGTCAGCTGCGCGGCGCACGGCGAAATGGTGGACGTCCTGATCCGGGACGAAGGCGACGGCATCAACCCCGAGGAGCTTCAACGGCTCATGGCGCCCTTCGAGCAAGGCGAGAACGCACTGACCCGCAAGGCGGAGGGCGCCGGCCTGGGCCTGCCCATCGCCGACATGACCTGCGCCGCCATGGGCGGTCGGCTCACGCTTTCGTCAGCGCCCGGCCAGGGGCTTACGGCCGAAGTGCGCCTGCCCGCGGGGTGATGCCGGTTGCCTTAGGGGTTCGCGCTCCCTAAGTCGCGCCCATGACGATCGACGACGTGCTTTCGGAACTCAAGGACGAGTTCGAGCTCCTGGGCGACTGGGAAGAGCGCTACCGTTATGTGATCGACCTGGGCAAGGACCTGGCGCCCCTGACCGACGCGGAGCGGACCGAACCGCACAAGGTTCGCGGCTGTGCGAGCCAGGTGTGGCTGGTCACCGAACCTCGCGCCGACGGCGCGCTGGCGTTCCGCGGCGACTCCGACGCCCACATCGTGCGCGGGCTGATCGCGATCCTGTTGCGGTTGTATTCCGGACACGCACCCGCGGAGATCCTCACCTTCGACGCCAAGGCTGCGTTCGAGCAGTTGGGCCTGTCCGGCGCGCTGTCCACCCAGCGATCAAACGGCCTCGCCTCCATGGTCGCCCGCATCCGTCGCGACGCGGAGATGGCGCGGGCCGCCTGACCGGCTCATTTCGGGCGCCACGCCGCGCAGTGGGACCTTCCGTCGCACCCGGCGAAAGCTTAAAGATCGGGTCGGCGAGGTCACCTCGGGACGGGGGGAACTGACGCCGCCCAAACGGAGTACCCAGATGAGCCTCAGCATCGGCGCCGTGGCGCCCGACTTCGAAGCCGAAACCACCGACGGCCCCATCCGCTTCCACGACTGGATCGGCGACTCGTGGGCGATCATCTTCTCGCACCCGAAGGACTTCACGCCGGTCTGCACCACCGAACTGGGCTACATGGCCCGCCTGAAGCCCGAGTTCGACAAGCGCAACGTCAAGATCATCGGGCTCAGCGTCGACCCGGTCGACAACCACGCGAAGTGGGCCGCCGACATCGAGGCCACCCAGGGGGTGGCGCCGAACTATCCGATGATCGGCGACACCGACCTGAAGGTCTCCAAGCTCTACAACATGCTGCCGGCCGCCACCGAGGGCGGCTCCGACGGCCGCACCGCCGCCGACAACCAGACGGTCCGCACGGTCTTCGTCATCGGCCCGGACAAGAAGATCAAGCTGATGATCAGCTACCCCATGACCACCGGGCGGAACTTCGACGAGATCCTGCGGGTGGTCGATTCGATGCAGCTCACCGCCAAGCACCGGGTGGCGACGCCGGTCAATTGGAAGCCGGGCGAGAACGTGATCATCGCCGGCTCGGTCTCGGACGACGAGGCCAAGACCATCTACCCGAACGGGTGGGACGCCCCACGGCCCTACCTCCGCATCGTACCGCAGCCGCAATAGGCGGCGGTCATGTTCTTCGAGCAGATCGCGACCGGCGGCTGCCAGTCCTATGTGGTGGGCTGCGAGGCCACCCGCGCCGCCGTGGTGATCGATCCGGAGCTCAGCCAGATCGATCGCTACCGCGGCCTGCTCGCCCAGCAGGGCCTGACCCTGCGCTACATCGTCGACACCCACACCCACGCCGACCACTTCTCGGCCAGCAAGGAGCTGGCCCGGCTGACGGGCGCGCCGGTGGTGATGAACCGGCTGAGTCCCGCCCCCTACGCCGATCTGCGGCTGGACGACGGGGACATGCTGATCGTGGGCGAGCTGCGGCTGAAGGCGCTGCACACGCCCGGCCACACCCGCGACTCCATGTGCCTGGCGATGGAGGACCGCGTGTTCACCGGCGACACGCTGCTGATCGGCGGGACCGGCCGCTCCGACCTGCCCACCGGCGACCCGCACGCACTGTTCGAGAGCCTGTTCGACCGCCTACTGAAGCTGCCGGCCGAGCTGCTGGTCTTCCCGGCCCATGACTACAAGGGCCGGACCCACTCCACGATCGGCGACGAGATCGCCCAGAACCCGCGGCTGCAGAAGACCGAGCGGGCGGCGTTCGTCGAGATGATGCAGAACCTGAACCTGTCGGCGCCGACCCACCTCACCGAGGCGCTGCGCACCAACATGAGCGGCGGCAAGACGGTGGCCCAGCTGCTGTCGGAAGCCGCCGCCAAGACGCCCTTCATGTCGCTGGCCGAGCTTGCCGACCGCATCGGTTCGAACTCGCGCGACGTGGTCGTGCTCGACGTGCGCGAGCGGGAGGCGTTCGAGGCCGGCCATGTGCCCGGCGCCCTCCACCTGCCGCGCGGCCAGCTCGAGCTGCGGGTCAACACCGTGCTGCCGGACCCCACGGCGCGCATCCTCACCTGCTGCGAGTTCGGCAAGATCTCGACGCTGGCGGCCGCCACGTTGCGCGAGCTGGGCTATCTGCGCGCCAGCGCCCTGGACGGCGGCGTGAAAGCCTGGCGGGAGGCCAGCTACCCGATCGAAACCACCTAATACCTCCGCACCCGGTTCGCGCCGCCGGGGAAAGCGGCGGCCCCCGCGCCGCAGGCGCTGTCGAAAGAACAAGACGACCGCCAAGATCACCAAGGCCGCCAAGATCACGAAGACCACGAAGACCACGAAGGGGCCTGCGCGAGCGCCGCCGGCAGCAGGGGGCTGGGCGTCCTTGGCGATCTTGGCGGCTTGGTGTCGAAATACAGCGCCTGCGGCGCGGCGCAGGTCAGGCCGAGTTCTCCAAGGCCCGATCCAGGCCCGAAGTATCCGCCTCGATCCCAGAACCCTGCCCGCCCTGGGACTGCCCCAAACCGTCGAATCCCCGGTGCAGCGGCGCCAGCGCGCCGGGATCGTTCGTCCACGGCGAGTTGCCTCAAGCGCCGTCGAGGAAGCGCGGCGCCAACCGGTCCTTCAGGGGATAGGAGGCGAGCCACGGCCGCGCCTCGGCGAAGGTCCGCGCGACCGAGGGGCGGGCAAGCAGGCGCTCGAAATAGGCGGCGAGCGCCGGGTGGTCGTCTTGGAACGGCGCGACGGGGGCCGCATAGAACAGCGCCGGCGCCGCCGCGCAATCGGCAAGGCTGAAGTCCGAGCCGGCGGCCCACTCCCGATCGGCCATGTGCGTTTCGATCTGCCGGTAGGCGGCCCTCAAGGCCGCCGCCTCTTGCGGCATGCGCTCAGGCTCGCCCTGCAAGGTCGCGAGCACCGCCGCCTGCATCGGCGCCTGCACGTAGAGGTCGAACATGCGGTCCCAGAGGCGGGCTTCCAGCCGCGCCTCCGCTTCGGTGGGCAGCAGCGGGCGGGGGCCGGGGTAGTGGCGGTCCAGGTACTCCACGATGATCGAGGTCTCGAAGACGGTGCGGTCGCGGCTGTCGTCGCGCAGCACCGGCATCTTGCCCCAGGGCGCCACCGACAGGAACGCGGCGCGGGCCGCGTCGTCGCCCAGGTCGACGAAGTGCGCCTCGAAGGGCGTCCCGGTCTCGTAGAGCGCGATGAGGACCTTGTGGCAGAACGAGGCGAGCGGGTGGGAATAGAGCGTCAGCGCCATCACATCGCACTCCGGTATGGCGAGCGGCGACCCGCCCTCGCCGCCCGCGGGATCACGCCGCCGGACGTATGCCGCTCTGGACCGGCCCAAGGCCCACGACGGCGTCGTATCCCAGGATCATATCCACCTCGGCCCCTTTTGTGGCCAGGGGCAGGCGGATCCAGATCAACGACAGGTGCGAGGCGCCGCGCCAGGCAAGGTTGTGCACGCCCACGCCGGGCCGCCGGTCCTTGACCACCCGCCCCAGTTCGGCGCGCCAGTACTCGGCCGCCGAGGTGTTGTAGATTTCGGAGAAGCGGCGCCCGGTGATCTCGCGGCCGTAGACATTGTAGAGCCCGGTGCCGGCCAGTCGGACGCGGTAGTCGTGCGCTTCGCCGGTCGGCGCCTCGATCAGGCTGACCGTCGGCAGCAGGCGCTTCATGTCCGCGGGGTCCAGCCGTTGGCGCGGCGGCACCCGGGTGTCGGCCCGCAGGGAGCTCCAGTAGGCGAACAGCTCTTCGTGAGCGCGGATCGCGGCGGTCGGGGGAGCGAGGTGAGTCGCCATCTTCAGTTATTCGACCAACGACTTGGATTCATGATGAATCGCATATCACCTGACCCGCGAATCGGCGGCAAGGCGAAAGTCGCTGGCGACCCTAAAATTCAGTGAACGGCGGGCCGGAACGCGAAACGCCCGCCGTGACCGGCGGGCGTTCCAGCACCTAAGACGGCGTGGCCGTAGGGCTAGCGCTTCTTGCGGGGCGCCTGGCGACCGCCCTGGCCCAGGCCCATCTGCTTGGCCAGATCCGAGCGCGCCTTGGCATAGTTCGGGGCGACCATCGGATAATCCTTGGGCAGCCCCCACTTGGCCCGGTATTCTTCGGGGCTCATGTTGTACTTGGTGCGCAGGTGACGCTTCAAGGACTTGAACTTGCGGCCGTCTTCCAGGCACACGAGGTGGTCCGGCGTGATGGAGCGACGGACCGGAACCGCCGGCTCCTTCGGCGCGGCCTCGACGGTCTCGACACCGGACGACACACCCGCCAAGGCGCGATGTACGCTTTGGATCAGCGTGGGAAGGTCCACAGCCGCGACAGTGTTGTTGCCGACGTAAGCGGAAACAATGTCCGCGGTCATCTCGATGACTTCCGACTTATCGTCCATTTCTTTTGGTTCCGAAGGTTCGGCGCTAGCAGCGCGCCCAGTGATTCACAAAAATCGTATCCCGTCATTATCGGCATCGTCGGCTGCATACAACCGGGAAATAGATCGGCGCGGCTACGCCTATTCCAAGAACAGAAGACGGGCGCCGCCCAAACAACACTGCTCGGTTAAATGGAGTTGGGGCGCCGCTGTACCTGCCGAATGCGCGTGCGCCGCAACATGGGGTGCGCGGATCGAAACGAAACAACCCGCGCGGCGAAGCCCCATGTCGAAATATTGTCGGCCGTCAGCTGAAGGTCGGCGGCGTCCAGTGCGGCCAGATGTCCGGCAGATCCTTCGAGACCTTGTCGGGATAGTTCGGCGGCCGCTTCTCGAGGAACGAGCTCACCCCCTCACGCGCGTCGCCCGACTTGCCCCGGGCCTGGATGCCGCGGCTGTCGGCGCGGTGGGCCTCCATGGGATGCGCCGCCCCCGCCATGCGCCAGATGAGCTGACGCGTGACGGCCACCGAAACGGGCGCGGTGTTGTCGGCGATCTCGCGCGCCAGGGCGCGGGCGGCCGGCAGCAGGTCTTCGGGCTCGTGTAGCGAGCGCACCAGGCCCTTGTCGCAGGCCTCCTGGGCCGGGAAGATCCGCCCGGTGTAGCACCACTCCAGCGCGGTCTGGACGCCGACCAGGTGCGGCAGGAACCATGACGAGGCCGCCTCCGGGTTCAGGCCCCGGCGCGAGAAGACGAAGCCATAGCGCGCGGTGTTCGATGCCATCCGGATGTCCATGGCCAGTTGCATGGTCACGCCGATGCCCACGGCGGGACCGTTCACGGCGGCGATCACCGGCTTCAGGCTCTCGAAGATCCGCAGGGTCACCAGGCCGCCGCCGTCACGCTGCACGCCGTCCTGCAAGCGCGCGGCGTTGTCCTCGCCGCCGCGGGCGTCGAAGTTGAAGGTCTCGGCCCCGGTCGACAGGTCCGCCCCGGCGCAGAACGCACGGCCGGCGCCGGTGACGATCACCACCCGCACGTCGTCGTCGGCGTCGGTGGCGTCGAAGACGGCGATCAGGTCCTTCATCATCCGGGTGTTGAAGGCGTTTAGCTTGTCCGGCCGGTTCAGGGTGATCGTCGCGATCCCGTCCTCGACGGCATAGAGCAGGGTCTCAAAGCTGGGCATGGGGCGTCTTCCTCGTCCTGGTTTCTGCTCCCTTCCGTCCGGGTTGACGGACCGTAGGTCAAGCGTCCGCAACTCAGTTCCCAAGGAACGGCCGCAACAGACCGGCCGCGGGAGTGAACGCATGCATCCGGCGACCCATGCCAAGACCCATCCCGACCGCGCCGCCTATCTCATGGCCGGCTCGGGCGAGACGGTGACCTATCGCCAGCTCGACGAGCGCTCGAACCAGGGCGCGCACTTCTTCCGGTCGCTCGGCCTCGGACCGGGCGACGTGATCGCCATCTTCATGGACAACCATCCCCGGTACTTCGAGATCGCCTGGGCGGCGCAGCGGTCGGGGCTCTACTACACCTGCATCTCGTCAAAGCTGACGGCCGAGGAGGTGAAGTACATCGTGGGCGACTGCGGCGCGCAGCTGCTGATCACCTCGCCCGGCGTCGGCCCCGTCATCGACGACCTGCCCGCGGTGCTGGGGGGCGTGAAGCTCTACGTGGCCGGCGAGGCGCGGGAACCCTACGCCAGCTTCGAGGCCGCCCGCGCGACCTTCCCGACGACGCCGATCGCCGACGAGACCGCCGGTTCGGACATGCTCTATTCCAGCGGCACCACCGGTCGGCCCAAGGGCGTCAAGCCCGCCCTGACCGGCGGCCCGATCGACGAGCCGACCAACCTGGTGACGATGGCCGAGGGACTGTTCGGCTTTCCGCGCGGATGCACCTACCTGTCGCCGGCGCCGCTCTACCACGCGGCCCCGCTGCGCTGGTGCATGAGCGTCCACAGGCTGGGCGGGACCGTCATCGTGATGGAGAAGTTCGACCCGGAGGCCGCGCTGGCCCTGATCGAGAAGCACAGGATCAACGTCGGCCAGTTCGTGCCGACGCATTTCGTGCGCATGCTGAAGCTGCCGGAGGCGGTGCGCGGGCGCTACGACGTCTCGTCGATCACGTCGGCGGCGCACGCCGCCGCGCCGTGCCCGATGCCGGTGAAGGAGCAGATGATCGCCTGGTGGGGGCCGGTGCTCAACGAGTACTACGCCGGCACCGAAGGCAACGGGTTCTGCTTCATCACGTCGGACGAGTGGCTGACCCACAAGGGGTCGGTCGGCCGCGCCATCCTGGGCGAACTGCGGATCTGCGACGAGGAGGGCGAACCCCTGCCCCCGCGCGCCGAGGGCGTGGTGCATTTCGCCAACGGACCGCCGCTCAGCTACCACAACGCGCCGGAGAAGATCGCCGAGGGCACCAACAAGCACGGCTGGACCACCCTGGGCGACGTGGGCTGGATGGACGAGGAGGGCTACCTCTACCTGACGGACCGCAAGAGCTTCATGATCATCTCCGGTGGGGTGAACATCTATCCGCAGGAGATCGAGAACCTGCTGATCGGTCACCCCAAGGTCGCGGACGCCGCGGTGGTGGGCGCACCCGACGAGGAGATGGGCGAGAAGGTGGTGGCGGTGATCCAGCCCATGGACTGGGCCGAGGCCGGCGACGCCCTGCGCGACGAGCTGATGGCCTACGCGCGGAAGAATCTCAGCCACGTGAAGGCCCCGCGCCTCGTCGAGTTCATGCAGGAGCTGCCGCGCCACCCGACCGGCAAGCTCTACAAGCGGCTGATCCGCGACGCCTACTGGGGCAAGGAAGGGACGCGGATCGTCTAGCGTCTTGCTCTGATCCAAACAACTGTTAGAGGCTTGGGTCAAACTCACGAGGAGCCAAAAGAATGAACGCGATCGAGATCAAGGATCTGCCCGGTCTGGTGGGCCAGGAAGTGGGCGTGTCGGACTGGCTGCAGATCACCCAGGACCGCGTACAGCAGTTCGCCGAAGCGACGGGCGACCATCAATGGATCCACCTCGACGTCGAGCGGGCCACCCGCGAGATCGGGGGCCCGATCGCTCACGGGTTCCTCACCCTGTCGCTGATCCCATTCCTCAGCGAGGGCATGCTGGATATCAAGGACTCGACGCGCGGGATCAACTACGGCACCGACAAGGTCCGCTTCGTGAACATGGTCCGCGTCGGCAAGCGCGTCCGCCTGCGCCAGAAGCTGGTCGGCGCGGAGCCCAAGGCGGGCGGCATGCAGCTGCGCAACGAGTGCACCATCGAAATCGAAGGCGAGGACAAGCCCGCCTGCATCGCCGAGACCCTGGCCGTCGTCTACGGCGGCTGACCGGATCGGATCCCGGGTCGCCTAGCTGGCGGCCTGGGGTCAGTCCCGCGCGGCTTCCTCGGCAGAGGCGGTGCGACCGCCGCTGACGGTGCTCATGCCCTCGGCGACCGTCGCCGGCGCCAGGGGGTTCGTTAAGAGGGCGATGGTCTCGCGCACGTATTTGGCGTGCGTGACGATGCCGATCTCCAGCCGTTCGCTGTTCAACTCGACCTGCTGGGTGAGCAGGCCGGCGATGAAGCCCGTATCGCCCTTGTCGGCCACCGGCGTGACGCCATCGGACTTCACCGGATGGCTGACGAACACCGGCCCGCCGGAGTTGCCGGGGAAGACCGAGAAATCGAGCAGGAACGTGGGGAACATCTTCGCCGGGGCCACTGGGTAGGACGCCACCCGGCCCGAACGCAGGATCGGGAAGCCCGCCGAGTTGGCCGACAGGCCGCGGGGGAAGCCCAGGGCCATCATCTCGTCGCCCGCGGTCACCTGGTACTTTTCGAACGTCTCGTCGGCCGCAAGGTAGTTCTCGGGCAGCGCTGCCTTGGCGAACTCGGGGGGCGCCTTGATCGTGATCGCCGCCACGTCGCGGCTGGGATGGTGCGTCCACAGCTCATGGCCGCCCTTGTCGCGGATGGTCACCTGCTGGGGCGAATAGCTCCACGAGCCATCCGGGTTGGAGATGCGGTACCCGATGCGCGCGCTTTGGCCAGGCATCTTTTCGAAGACGTGGTTGGCCGTCACCAGCACCACCCGCGGCTGGCCATCCGGGCCGGGCGTCGCGATGAGAAACCCCGTACCAACCGTACGCGTGCCGTCGCCGAGCGGTTGCTCAAGCTGAACAGTCGCGTGGATCAGCTCAACCGCAAGATCCATGACCATGGCAGGCCCCTAAACTCGATGTGCTATTCGCGTCTTTGATGCGCGATGTAGATGCACAAGTAGTGAATCCCGGAACAGGAAGCGCCAACAAGTCGCCACAATCGGCTGCGGTTGAAGGTCGCGTGCGGATCCGCACAGGCGCCGAACTTCTCGGCGCTTGAGTGCCGACGGCAGGCATCGCATCTAACGACGATGAGCCTTCCCGAACCGCCGATCGCCCCCAAGAAGCCCCACCGCACAGAGCAGCTCGGCCGCGCCCGGGTCGACGACTACGCGTGGATGAAGGACGACAACTGGCAGCAGGTGCTGCGCGACCCGAAGGCCCTGCGCGCCGACGTCCGCGACCATCTGGACGCCGAGAACGCCTACGCCAAGGCCATTCTGGGGGGCACCGAGGAGCTGCAGGCCGCGCTGTTCGCGGAGATGAAGGGACGCATCAAGGAGGACGACTCGTCCGTGCCGTCGCCGGACGGCGCCTGGGACTACTATTCCCGCTACGCCATCGGCGCCGAGCATCCGATCCACGCGCGGCGACCGCGCGGCCGCGACGATGGCGAAGAGGTGCTGCTGGACGAGGACGCGCTGTCCAAGGGCAAGGCCTATTTCAACGTGGGCGGCGCCAGCCACAGCCCAGACCACGCGCTCTACGCCTGGGCCGCCGACGAACAGGGCTCGGAGTACTATCGGATCCGCGTGAAGGACCTCGCCACGGGCGAGGAGGTGGGCCCGCCGATCGAGAGCGCCTATGGCGACTTCTGCTTCTCGCCCGACGGCGCATGGATCTTCTGGATCTGGCGCGACGAGAACGCCCGTCCCGCCAAGGTCTTCCGCCGGCCGGCCAGGCCCGGTTCGGCCGCCGTCGACACGCTCGTCTACGAGGAGGAGGACGATGGGATGTTCCTGGGCGTCGGGGTCGCGGCCGACGACAGCCACGTCCTGATCCACGTCGGCAATCAGGAGACCACCGAGACCTGGCTGATCCCCGCGACCGCTCCCACCGCGGCGCCGCGGGTCGCGGAGCCTCGGCGGGTGGGCGTGAAATACAGCGTCGACCACTGGGGCGACCGCTGGGTGATCCGCACCAACGATGACGGCGCCGTCGACTTCAAGCTGAGCGTGTCCGAGGCCGACGTCCCGGCGAAATCCACCTGGCGCGACTGGATCGCCCACGAACCCGGCCGCTACATCACCGGCTTCGCGGCCTATGCCGGCCATCTGGTCCGCGCCGAGCGGGTCAACGCCCTGGACCGGCTGGTGGTGACGGCGCGCGGCAGTCTCGATCAGGAAGGCGCCGAGCACATCGTCGCCTTCGACGAGGAGGCCTACGCGCTGAACCTGGAGGGCGGCTACGAGTACGAGACGTCCCTCACCCGGTTCGTATACCAGTCGCCGACCACGCCGCGGCAGACCTTCGACTACGACATGGCCAGCCGCGAACGGACCCTTCGCAAGACCCAGGAGGTGCCGTCGGGCCACGATCCGTCGCGCTATGTCGCCCGGCGGCTGTATGCCCGCGCCGCCGACGGGGCCGAGGTCCCGATCACCTTGCTGATGCTGAAGGGCACGCCCCAGGACGGGTCCGCGCCCGTGCTGCTCTACGGCTACGGCAGTTACGGCCACGCCATGGAGCCCAGCTTCTCGATCCGCAACCTCAGCCTCGTCGACCGGGGCTGGATCTGGGCCACGGCGCATGTCCGGGGCGGCTCGGACAAGGGCTGGGGCTGGTTCCTCGACGGGCGCAAGGAAAAGAAACCAAATAGTTTCACCGACTTCATCGCCTGCGCCGAGCACCTGACCGGTGAAGGCTATGCCTCCAAGGGCCGGATCGCGGCCTACGGCGGCTCGGCCGGCGGGATGCTGATGGGGGCCGTGGCCAACCTGCGGCCGGATCTGTGGGGCGCGATCATCGCCGCCGTGCCGTTCGTCGACGTGCTGAACACCATGAGCGACACCACCCTGCCGCTCACGCCGCCGGAATGGCCGGAGTGGGGCAACCCGATCGAGGACCCGGCCGCCTACGACCTGATCGCCAGCTACAGCCCCTATGACCAGGTGAGCGCCCAGGCCTATCCGCCGATCCTGGCGACCGGCGGCCTTTCGGACCCGCGCGTCACCTATTGGGAGCCCGCCAAGTGGGTGGCGAAGCTGCGGGCGTCGGCCACGGGCGGCGCGCCGATCCTGCTCAAGATCAACATGGAGGCCGGCCATGGCGGCGCGTCCGGGCGGTTCGACTTCCTGAAGGAGATCGCGCTGGACTACGCTTTCGCGGTCTGGGCGCTGGACAAGGGCTGGAGCCGATGATCCTCCGGGCTGCGCGGGCCGACGACGCGCAGGCGCTGGCGGCCATCTACGGCCACCATGTGCTCCACGGGTTCGGCACCTTCGAGACCGAGCCGCCCGACCCGTCCTGGATGGATGGCCGCCGGCGCGAGATCCAGGCCCACGGCCTGCCGTATGTGGTGGCGGAGCGTGACGGACGGGTGCTGGGATACGCCTACGCCAGCCCATTCCGTCCCCGGCCGGGCTATCGCTTCACCGCCGAGGACAGCGTCTACGTCGCGCCGGACGCCGTCGGCCAAGGGGTTGGCCGCCGCGTGCTGTCCAGCGTGATCGACGCCTGCGCGGCGTTCGGACTGCGCCAGCTGGTGGCGGTGATCGGCGATAGCGGAAACGCGGCCTCCGTCGGCCTGCACAGGTCGCTCGGGTTCACCGACGCGGGGGTGGGCCGCAGCGTCGGGTTCAAGCACGGTCGATGGGTAGACATCGTCTGGATGCAAAAGGCCCTTAACGGCGGAGATGAAACAGTTCCGGAAGGTCTCGGGATCCAATTGTCGGGTAGCTGACGGAAGTTATCGCGTGAATAGTGCAAGACATCGGTGGAATTCGCGCACAAGGCGAGTCTCCCAGCATGCATGCCCCTTATGTAATTCTACGTAATTGCTTAGCTCGTAAATTTTCCGCACAACAGTTCGGTCGAAACGGGGTCGACGCGGAATTGTAGAATACATGAAAAGGTTGTGGACGGGAAATCTCACAACCGGCGTGGCAAGTTTGAGTTCTGGTCTCGGGGTTCTTAGAGGCCAACTCCTGGCGATCGGTGTTTCCGCGGCCGTCCTGGCCGCGCTTTATGCCCTGCGCCCGACGTTCAGCCACTCGGTCTATCTGTTTTGTGCGCCGGCGCTCCTGGCCTGCGCGGCGTTCGGCGGCGCGTCGGCGGCTCTGACGGCGGCGCTGATGATGGTGGGCGGGGGACTGGTCCTCGACGGCCTGGCCGGGATGCCGCCGCTGGAACAGGCCGCCCGGGCCGGGCTGTTCCTGGCGCTCGGGCTCGGCGTCACGGCCTGGGTCCGCTCGCTCATGGCCCAGCGTCTGGCCGCCGCCGAGATCATCGCCGACCAGGCCGAACGCGAAGAACTGCTGCAGGCCAGCCTGGAGATCGTCGCGGACGCCCTGGTGTTGATCGACGAGCGGGGCTTCATCCAGAGCTTCAGCCACCCGGCGGAGCGCCTGTTCGGCTGGAACGCCGACGAGGTGACCGGCCAGAACTTCAGCCGGTTGATGCCGCCTGGCGAAGACAACGCCCTCACCGGCCAGCGGGCCAAGGGCGACGACGCGAACGTCAGCGGCAGCTACCGCAAGCTCACCGGCCTGCGGAAGGACGGCGTGTCCTTTCCCATGGAAGTCCGGATTGGCGACGTGACGATCGCCTCGCGGCGGCTGCTGACCATGGTGGTGCGCGACCTGACCTCGATGCAGGAAGCCGAGCGCCGATCCGAGGAACTCCGCGAACAGCTCACCCAGGTCTGGAGCGCCAACTCCATGGGCGAGATGGCCTCCGTGCTCGCCCATGAACTCAACCAACCGTTGTCGGCGGTCACGAACTACCTGCGCGCGGCCCGGAACCTGATCGCCCGGATGGAGCTGGAAGACGACGACCTGATCGACGCGGTGGCCCGCGCCGGCGACCAGGCGGTACGCGCCGGCGAGATCATCCGCACGATGCGCGACCTCGCCAATCGCGGGGGCACGCTGCAGAAACCCGAGAGCCTTTCGGCGATCATCGGCGAAGTCGACTTCATCATCGCCTTGATGGCCCGCGATGCGAACGTGCGTCTGGTCTACGACCTCTACAAGGGCGCGGACACGGTGATCGCCGATCGGATCCAGATTCAGCAACTCATGGTTAACTTGGCGCGAAACGCGATCGAAGCTGTAACCAAGTACCCAAACCGGCAAGTCAGCATCTCAACGCGGCTGGAGCCTGAAGACCAGCTCACAACGACTGTCGAAGATAGTGGTCCCGGAATCGAAGAAGGGGTCTCCGACCGGTTATTTCAGCCGTTGGCCAGCACAAAGCCCGAAGGGATGGGGCTAGGCCTCTCGATTTCCAGTGCTATAGTCGAAAACCATAAGGGACGGATTTGGGTCGAACCCAGCCGCCTGGGTGGCGCCGCTTTTCGGTTTGTATTGGCGCGGGCAGGTGACGATGGCGAGCGGACAGGCGGATCGAACGGTGTTCGTCGTCGATGACGACGGCGCGGCTCGCGATTCCTTGGTCATGTTACTGAAGTCCGATGGCCTCGCCGCTCGCGGCTTCGTGTCGGCTCACGACTTCCTCGCCACCTTCGATCCCGCCGCCCGCGGCTGCATCATCACCGATTTGCGGATGCCCGGCATGGACGGCATCGAGTTGATCCGGGCGCTCAGGCCGGTCGGCTGTATTCTACCGGTGATAGTGATCACGGGTCACGCGGACGTCAGCCGGGCTGTCGACGCCATGAAGGCCGGCGCCATCGATTTCATCGAAAAGCCCTACGAGAGCGAGGTCATCCTCAAAGGGGTGCGCCAATGCCTCGAGGAGAACGACGCCGCGGTGGACGCGGGGACGACCCGCACCCGCATCCTGCGACGGCTGGAAAGCCTGACCCCCCGCGAGCGCCAGGTCCTGGACCTGATCGTCGACGGCGCCAGCAACAAGGTGATCGCCACCACGCTGACGATCAGCCCCCGCACGGTGGAGATCTACCGCGCCAACGTCATGTCGAAGATGCGGGCCGAGAGCCTCTCGGAGCTGATCCGCACCACCATCTCGGCAGGGGTCGCCTAAACCCGCGGCAGGTAGAGGGTGGCCGTGGTTCCGCGGCCTTCCTGCGACACCAGCTGCAGCGCGCCACCGGAGCGGCGGGCGAAGTCGCGGACGCCGGCAAGTCCCAGGCCCGTGCCGCCGCAGCCCGCCCGGGTGGTGAAGTACGGCTGGGTCGCCCGCGCCAGGACGTCCGGCGACATGCCGACGCCGGGATCGATCACCGAGAAGGCGACATAGCGGCCGGGGTTCAGCTCCAGCACCGCGGCGGCCTCGCCTGCCAATCGCGCCGCGCCGACCGCGACCTGCACGGCGCCGCCCTCCGGCATGGCGTGGCCGGCATTCACGCAGAGGTTCAGCAGCGCCGCCTCCAGGCCGCCGCGCTCGGCGCGGCAGGCGAGGGGTTCGGGTAAGGCCAAGGCCATGACCGTAACGCCGGCGTGGGTCGAGACCTGGGCCAGCCGGGCCGTGGTCACCGAGACCTCGGCCGCGTCGACGACGCCCGCAGCCTCGGCGGCAGGACAGGACAGCTCGACCATGCGGGCGAGCAGCTCGGCGCCCTTCTCGGCCGCCTCGAGGCCGATGCGCGCCAATTCGTAGCTTTCCGAGGTTTCCGGCAGCCGGGCGGCCAGGGCCTCGTTGGCCGCCAGGATGACATTCAGGAGGTTGTTGAAGTCGTGGGCCATCACGCCGGTCTGGCGGTGCAGCGCTTCGAGCCTCTGGTCGGCGGCCGCCTCGCGAACGTCGGGACGCCGCGAGGGTCGCGCAGCCTGGCGGCGCCCTGACGTCCGGGGGGCCCGCGCCGGCAAGCGGATGGGCTTGCCGGCGCCGTCGCCGCTGAAGGCCTGGAAACCGTCGCGCCTCATTGCTGTGCCGCCCCGTTTCATTCAAGGCCAAAATGTGGCCGAGCGAATCAAGAGCACACGCCACGATCGGTGGCATCCCGAGACCACTACCTAGGTACTCCTACGTAGCGCCCCGCGCCGCCGGTCCGCGCGCAAACGCAGAAGACGGCCGACCCCTGCGGGCCGGCCGTTCGCGTAGTCGCGCGTTCGGAGCGTAAAGCGCGGCCACTTCGGCCACGGCGCCAGAGGCTGTCAGGGACCCACGCCGGTGGTGGGACTGGCGTCTCCTTCCTCCTCGATGGAGGAAGGCCGGGATAGTGGTGTTCGCAAGACGCTTGGGCGAAGTCGAGGTCGGCGCCGACCTGATCTTTCGACGGGGCCTCAACGGCTACACCACCACCCAACCCTCCTCCATCGAGGAGGAGGGCTCAGCGAAGGCTCGCATTGAACGCCCCATGATCCCTAGCTGCCTTCAGGCGGCCAGGCGCTCGGCCTTCGCGTCGCGCAGCATGTAGCCGCCGCCCCAGACCGTCTCGATCTGGCTGTCGCCGCCGGCCACCGCGGCGATCTTCTTGCGCAGCTTGCAGATGAACACGTCGATGATCTTGATCTCGGGCTCGCTCAGGCCGTTGTAGAGGTGGTTGAGGCACGCCTCCTTGGTGAGCACCGTGTTCTTCCGCAGGGAAAGCAGCTCCAGCATCTTGTACTCGCTGGGCGTGAGGTGGATGGCCTGGCCGGCCACCTCGGCGCTGCGGGTGTTGAGGTTGAGGGCGATGAGGCCCGTGCGGATGATCGATTCCGTGTGGCCCCGCGAGCGGCGCACCACCGCATTGATCCGCGCCGTCAGCTCCGACTTGTGGAACGGCTTGGTCATATAGTCGTCGGCGCCCACGGCCAGGCTGCTGACCTTGGTTTCCACATCCGCCGTGCCGGACAGGATGATCACCGGGGTGGCGTTCTTCTTCAGGCGCAGCCCGCGCAGGGCTTCGATGCCGGTGATGTCCTCGAGGTCGATGTCCATGAGGATGGCGTCGTAGTCGTAGATCTCGGCCAGTTCGACGGCCTCCTCGCCCGAGGAGGTCATCGACACGTTGTGGCCCTCGGCGCCCAGGATGAGCTTCACGCTCTTGGCGGTGGCTTCGTTGTCTTCAACCAGAAGGATGTGCATCGGATCTAGCTCCTCAGATCGTTCGTGTTGACGGTTGGCTTGGCGATAACGGACTTGGAAATCTTCATCAGCTCGGACATGCGGAAGGGCTTGGCGAGCACCTCGTCGGCGCCCAGGTGGCGCGCCCAGCTCAGGTAGTCGGCCCCGCGCGAGCGCCCGGCTCCGGAGATCGCGATGACCTTCGGCGGACGGACGCCCTGCTTGATGGCCCGGATGGCGCCGATGCCCTCGATGTCGGGCATCACGATGTCGGTCACCACCAGGTCGGGCCGGTGGGCGCCCGCCATGCGAATGCCCGCCCGGCCGTTGTCGGCGGCGACGGTCTGGAAGCCCGCCGCCTGAAACGCCATCGACATCAGGCGCAGCAGCGCCGCGTCGTCGTCGATGATCAGAACCTTCGCGCCCATGGTCGTCCTCAAATCCCTAGGACCGCGTCCCGATGCGGCGACCCAGCCCCCGGGGTGCGCACGCGTCTAAGATGTGTCCCGGGTTCATCTGCGGCCCGTCTTCAGTCGGTGTTCAATATGGTTAACGACAGAAACCACAGTGATTCGGCGCCTGGAAATCCGGGACGAATGCTTAAGTAGATTCCCCGAGCGACGGGGTGTCGCACCCATGTGGGGTTGTGCTGAGAGGCTGGCTCTGCCCTGGCCAGAAACGCCCGCCGAACGACGATATTCGATCTATTGACGCGGCGGCCCTAAACCGGCAAACCTTCGCCTTAGAGGCGGCGCAACGGCGCACCGCTCCTCAAAGTTGAGTCGGCCCAAGAGGGCCAATCCTCACCAAGGACAACGACGTCCGCGAAAGGGATTCCCCCTTTGCGTGGGCTTTTCTGCGTTCGCAGCGCAGCATGAGGGAACAATGGACAGAAATTGGCTTATCTTCAGCACGAGGATAACTGGACTTTTCCTCGCGCTCACCTTGGCGTCTGCAACATCGGCGGAAGCCAGCGGCTCCGGGTTTCATCGACAGGGCACAGGCGCAAGACACTCGGCGCCCCAACATTTCAACCGCGCAAGCCTGCCGAGAGTGCTCGTCGTCTTCGCCTCGCGCGACGGTTCGCCCGCCAACCGCAACCGCGCAAGCATGCGCCGGCCGCTTCGATCACCCCCGAAGGCGGGATCCAGTCATTCCAACCCCGCAAGCATAACCTGACCCGCGCAGATCGCCGCCACCAGCGGACGGGCGTCGTCTCCCTGACCGGGCGCCGATGAGGAATTTCGCAAAGAACTTCCGTGGCTGGGGAACTAGGACTCGAACCTAGAATGACGGTACCAAAAACCGCAGTGTTACCATTACACCATTCCCCAGCAGGAACGGTCGCCGGCACGCCTGCGCGCCCGGGAGCGGCGGAGATAGCGCAGCGGACCGACGGATGCAACGCCCCTGAACAAACCACCTTTTGGACCGCTTGCGGCGCCGCGGACGCTCCTCTATAAGCGCGCCTCCAAGTCGGAGTGTGGCTCAGTCTGGTAGAGCACCGCGTTCGGGACGCGGGGGTCGCAGGTTCAAATCCTGCCACTCCGACCA